>JADLFD010000337.1 GCA_020845805.1 Verrucomicrobiales bacterium
CCGTGGCACGACTCACAGCCCACCGAACGCTCGGCCATCGCCGAGGCATACGTGTCCGTGGCGGGATCGTAGTTCTTCCGGAACCGCGTGTTGTGACACGTGCCACACATCGAGTTCCAGTTCATGCCCCGTCCCGTCCAATGCCCCCACTCGCCGGGCTGCCGATCCTCGGCCCCAAACACGTTGAACCACTCGCGCAACGCCGGATCCCACGTCGCCTCCAACGTCTGCCAGCGTCCGCCCCCTGCCCCGACCAGATACTGTCGCAGCGGCGCGTGCCCGATCACCCGATCCACTGGCCAACTTGCCTGTGCTCCGCCCAATCCCGCCGCGGTCACCACGCCACGACCGTTCTCCCACGCCACCCCCGTCGATCCGGTGCCCTGCGGAAGGGTCCGCGGCGGATGGAATGCCTCCTCATCCAGCGAGGCCGCCGGTTCGCGCTCCGCCAGTCCGTGGTGGGAGTGCCTCCAGGCGTTGAACGCCTCCGCATGACAATCCCGACACGAAGCCGATCCGGCATACGCCGCAAAGACCTCGGTTTCGGGCGCCACGACCGGTCCCTTCGCAGTGTCCACGCGCGACGTCGTCACGCCCCCCTGCCCGATGGTTCTTGCCGGTTTCGCACCCGGATCTCCACCACGCCACACCGCCCATAAGACTCCAGCGATGCCCAGTGCCGTCCCCCACGCCGCCACCTTCCCGCGCCACCCTCGCCCGCGACCCGCACGCGCCGCGAAGGAAGGGGATGCCCCCAGGTCCGGGGACGGTTTCACCTCGCGAAGACGACGTCGACGAGCCATGGGCGCAGAGAACCGACGGGACACTCTGTCCAACCGCACCTCACCAGGGCAACCGCCAACCCACCACCCCACCCACGCACCCCACCGACATGCTTGGCGTCCGCCGACCCTCCGGGCACTCTTGTCCCGCCATGCCGCTTCATCCCCTCGCCGGACAGCGCGCCCCCGACTCGCTCCTCCTCGACCCGGAGCGATTGGCTGGGGACTATCATTCGCTGCATCCGGATCCCGCCAACCCGCAGCACGCCGTCTCGTTCGGCACCAGCGGCCATCGGGGCACCTCCGCCGAGCGCACCTTCAACGAGGACCACATCCTCGCCATCACGCAGGCCATCTGCGAATTCCGGCACGCGCGCAGCTACACGGGGCCGGTGTTCATGGGCATGGATACCCATGCGCTCTCCGCCCACGCGCAACGCACGGCCCTCGAGGTCCTCGCCGCCAACAACGTCACCGTCGCCCTGCAGGCCGGAGGCGGATTCACGCCCACCCCCGCGATTTCCCACGCCATTCTCACGCACAACCGCGGACGCCGCGACGGGCTCGCCGATGGCCTCATCATCACCCCCTCGCACAACCCGCCCGCCGACGGAGGGTTCAAATACAATCCGCCCACCGGCGGGCCGGCTGACAGCGATATCACCACCTGGATCCAGGATCGCGCCAATGCCCTCCTGCGTGAAGGCAATGCCGGGGTTCGACGCATCCCCCACTCCCGCGCCCTCGGCGCTCCCACGACGCGCGCTTTCGACTTCGTCACGCCCTACATCACCGACCTGCCCTCGGTCCTCAACATGCAGGCCATCCGCGACGCCCACGTGCGCCTCGGTGTGGATCCCCTGGGTGGCGCGTCCGTCGGGTATTGGGGCCCCATTGCGGAACGGTTCGGACTCGACCTCACCGTGGTCAACGACCGGGTCGATCCGCGCTTCGCCTTCATGACCCTCGATCATGACGGCAAGATCCGCATGGACTGCTCCAGCCCGCATGCCATGGCCGGACTCATCGCCATGAAGGACCGGTTCCAGGTCGCCTTCGGCAACGATCCGGACGCCGATCGCCACGGCATCGTCACGCCCTCCGGGCTGATGAACCCCAATCATTTCCTCGCCGTCGCCATCCAATACCTGCTCGGCCACCGGCCCCGCTGGTCGCCCCAGGGACGCATCGGCAAAACGGTCGTCAGCTCCCGCCTCATCGACCTCGTGGTCGCGGAACTCAAACACCCGCTCTACGAAGTCCCCGTCGGGTTCAAATGGTTTGCTCCCGGACTCCACGATGGCTCCCTGCTGTTCGGGGGCGAGGAGAGCGCCGGCGCCAGCTTCCTGCGCCTCGATGGCACCGCCTGGAGCACCGACAAGGACGGCCTCCTCCTGGGGTTGCTCGCGGCTGAAATCACCGCCGTCACCGGACAGGACCCGGCGCAGCATTATCGTGCGCTGACTGCGCGGCATGGGGCGCCGTGCTACACGCGCATCGACGCGCCCGTCACGCCGCCGCAGAAAGCCGCCTTCAAGCGTCTCACCGCGGAGAGCGTCACCGCCACCACCCTCGGCGGAGATCCCATCACCGCTAAACTCACCCAGGCGCCGGGAAACCAGGCCGCCATCGGCGGTCTCAAGGTCGAGACCGCCCGCGGCTGGTTCGCCGCCCGCCCCTCCGGCACCGAGAACCTCTACAAGCTCTACGCCGAAAGCTTCGTCAGCGAAGCCCACCTCGGCGCCCTGGTCTCCGAGGCTCAAGCCCTGCTCGCGCACACGCTGGGCGCGTGAGTCGCGCCGCCGCGTTCCCGCCCCGGTCCACTCAATTCAACTCGACTCACCTTAACTTAACTCGACCCAACCCAACCCCGGTCAGCTTGTCTCACCCGATCGGCTCGACCTCCATCTCGCCACCCCCACTCCTTCCCTCGATCCATCATGAGCCAGGTCCTTATCGTCGGTTCCACCGCCCTCGACTCCATCAAGACGCCCACCGCGGAAAACCCGCGCCTGCTCGGCGGCTCCGCCAGCCATGCGTCCGTCGCCGCCAGCCTCTTCGCCCCCGTCAATCTCATCGGCATCGTCGGCACCGACTTTCCCAAGAAGTACCTGGCCCTCTACCGGCGCCACGGCATCAACGTGGAAGGACTCCAGATCCGCGAAGGCACCACCTTCCATTGGTC
>JADLFD010000338.1 GCA_020845805.1 Verrucomicrobiales bacterium
ACGGACTCGCCTTCCGGTGCCGCGGGCGACCTGGCAGTGCAATTGACCAACGGCGCGTTCCTGGTGGTGAATGACACGTCGAGCCCGATCCTCGCGCTCTCCACCACTCCCCTCACCCTCGAAGGCTGGATCAAGCGCGACAGCGCCTCCACCGCGACTTACGAGGGCGTCATGGGCTATGGCGGCGCCTACAAGCTGGGGCTCCAATCCAGCCAGCTCATCTTCACCCTCTTCGGCGTGGTGGATATCCAGAGCGGCCTCGCCGTGCCCAATGATGAATGGCACCACGTCGCCGCCGCCTGGGAACCCGGCGTCGGAGTGACGTTCTACCTCGATGGCAGCCCCACCTTCGTCGAGGAAACCGGCGCCATGGGGCCGTTCCTCAACAACTACCTCAACCTCGGCGCCGAGCGCCTCGGCGCACCGCTCACCGGGAGCATCGACCGCCTGCGCATCCACACCGGCCTGATCGCCGCCGAAAACCTCGACAGCGTGGCCGCCACGCCCAAAGCGCCGCTGCCGACCACACTCGTGGCGTACGGCTTCAACGAAACCACCGGCACCTACCAGAACGCCGCCGCCACCGCGCGGCCCACGGTCAGTGGCGCCACCTTCCTCAGCCAAGGCCTCGCCCCCAGCTGGGACGCCGATTCGCCCTCGGGCTCCGCAACGGATCGCAGCCTCAACTTCACCACCGGCGGTATGCGCGTGGTCGTGCCCGATGCGACCCCCGTCATCCGACTCGACACCGGCGACTTCACCATCCAGGCCTGGGTGAAGTTCGGCGCTCAACCCGCCGCGCGTTCGGTGCTCTTCTTCAACAACGGTCCCGGGGCAGCCGTCTCCTTCTCCGTGTCCAACCGCCGCGTCTTCGTCACCACGCTGGGCATCCTCGACCAACCCTCCAACGCCGCCATCCCCGATGACGGCGGCTGGCATCACATCGCCGTCGTGCACGAGACCGGCAAGGAGTTCCGCTTCTACGTCGATGGCGTCCTCGGCGACACCGTCGCCTACACCAGCGGCGTGCTGATCGATGTCCGCACCGCCACCGAGTTCACCATCGGCAGCGAACCCAACGGCGGCCTCCCGTACGTGGGCAAGATCGACCGCCTCCTGGTGTCCAAGGGCCTGGTCGATGCCGCCAACCTCGACTTCCGCGCCATCCCCGGCGTCGATCCCAGCGCCCCGTCGCTCACCATCCAAACCGTGGTCCAGGTCTCCTGGCCCTCGGTGCCCGCTGGCTACCAGCTGCAATCCACCGCCACACCCGAGAATCCCGCCAGCTGGACGCTCGTCACCGGAGCCCCGACCGCGTCGGACGGGACGTTCAAGTACTACGCGCCCATCACGGATGCGAAACTGTTCTACCGCCTGATCAAGCCGTAGCGCTCACGACCTCGCGACCCGAAGGTCGCCTGGTCCTTTTTCCTTCCCGGGGCCCGCGGATTCATCCGCCGGCCCCGGCTTCGTTTTGGCGTGGGTGGGGAGCGTTCGTTGACTTCCCGAAGGCCTGCGGCAACGATAGATCATCGTCCCCCGCCCGATAGCCCTCCCCACCTCTTATGCTTGGCCTCGCGTCCTGACCCAGGCCGCGATCGTCGCGGCCGCCGTCCTCGGTGCAGGCGCCCTCCTCCTGAAACTCCTCGCCCCAAACTGGGGCGGAGTCCTCGCGCCCTCGTCCATGGGCGTCTCCACCCCTTCGGCATTCGCCTTCCTGATCGCGGCCCTCTCGCTGTCCGCCACCGCGGCCGCCCTCGCACGCCCCGCCACACACCGACCGCGCCGTCCGGCTCCGTGGCTGACCTGGACCGGCGCCCTGGCCCTCCTGGTTCTCGGCGGCACCCGCCTCGCACTCCTCGCGCTGGATCGGACCTCTCCTCCCGCGGAATCCGCCCTCCTGGCCGCCTGGCTAGCCATGACCCCCCTCGCCGCCGCCGGATTCCTGGTGCTCGGACTTTCCTTGCTCGCCGCCCTGAGCCCGCGGCGTCCGAACCTCCTCCAGGCACTCACCCTCGTAGGCGTCGCCATTGGTTTCTCCGGTATTGAGCAATCTCTTTTTGGTCGAGCGCTCCTCGCCCCGTCCATCACCCCTGTCGCGGCGCCCACCGCGTGGGCGCTGCTCGCCCTGCAGGTGGGGACGCTCTGCCTGCGCACGGATGGCGGGTTCATCGCCCTGCTCCTGCGCCCCGGCCCGGCGGGCTTCATCGCGCGTCGCACCATTCCCGCCGCGATCCTGCTTCCCAACGCCGTGGGTTGGATCGCCATCCAGGCCTGGCGCGCCGGTTGGGTGGGGTTGGAGGCCGCCGTCGCGCTCTCCGCCACCGCGTTGATCGCCTTTCTGGGCGCCATCGCTTGGCGGTGCTCGATCTCCGTCAGCCACTCGGACGACGAACGCCTCGAGACGGAAGGCAAACTCCGCGAAAGCGAGGAGCGCTTCCGGATCATGGCCAACGATGCCCCCGTCCTGATCTGGCTCAGCGATGCCACCGGACAGCGCACCTGGTTTAACCGCCGCTGGCTCGAGTTCGTCGGCCTCCCCTCCGAGTCCCCGGAATGCGCGCGCTGGCTCGAGTTCGTGCACCCCGATGACCGTGTGCGCCTTCAGAACGCGTCCGAGGACGCCCTGCACCGCCGAACCGCACTGCGAGTGGACTACCGTTTGCGACGTCAGGATGGCACCTGGTGCTGGGTCTCCGATCGGGGTGTGCCACGCTTCGAGGTCGATCGCGAGTTTGCCGGCTTCATCGGTAGCGGGTCGGATGTCACGGATCTGGTGGAGTCGGGCCGACGCGAGGCCTGGCTCGCCTCCTTCCCGGAACGAGACCCGAACCCCATCCTGGAACTCGACGCTACCGGCCACATCCACTACGCGAACCCCTCGGCGCTCGCCTTACTCCCGGATGTGCAACGTCATGGGCTTCGTCATCCTTGGCTCGATGGGCTCTTCGATGAATATGCCCGAAGGCAGGGCCAGGACTCGGAACCCTACCACCGCAACGTGACCCTCGGAGACCGCGCCTTCGCGCAGTCCATCAGCCACCTTCCCGAGTCCGATCGCTTCCGAGTCTACAGCGTGGAGATCACCTCCCTGGTCGCCGCCGAACGCGCCCTCGCGCGCGAGCGCGACCTGCTGCGCCTGCTGGTGGGGAATCTCCCGGCCTCGATCTACGTGAAGGACCTCGCCGGACGCTTTGTTCTCTACAACCGCGCCGCCCAACTCGCCATCGGCCTCGACTCGGAAGACCAGGCTCTCGGTAAGACCGTCTACGACTTCTTCCCCAAACGCATCGCCGATCTCTACGCCACCGACGATCGCCAGGTGTTCGACACGGGCCAACCCCTGCTCGACCGCGAGGAACCCACCCAGGATGCCCAGGGCCTGGTGCGCTGGTTCCGAACCACCAAACTTCCGCTCCATGATGACCAGCGGCTCATCGGGTTGATCGGCATTTCCATCGACGTCACCGACCAACTCGAATCCGATCGCAAGCTGCGCGCCCACCTCACGCGTCTCGACCTCCTCCGCTCCACCACCCACGCCATCGCTCAGCGCCAGGACCTCCGCAGCATCCTGCGCGTCGTCGTCCAAAGTCTCGAGGAAGCCTTCGGCGCCGAGTTCGCCTGCGTGGCGTTCCGCAACGAAGCCGCCACCCACCTCCGGTTGGCCTGCGTCGGCACCCGCAGCGAGCACCTGGCCCGGCGCCTCGGGTGGACCGAGGGCCAGGAAATCGCCATCGGCTCCAACGGGCTGTCACGCTGTCTCGCCGGCACGCTCGTGCACGAACGGGACCTCGCAGCCAGTGCTCACCCCTTCCCCCGTCAGCTCGCCTCCGCCGGCCTGCGTTCACTCGTCCTCGCACCCCTTGCCGCCGAAGCCAAGGTGTTTGGCGTGGTGCTGGTGGGACGAACCAGCGCCGAACTCTTCTCCAGCGGCGAGTGCGAGTTTCTCGCGCAGCTCAGCGAGCACGTGGCCCTCGCCTCGCACCAGGCAGAGCTGCACGCCGCCCTCCAGGCCGCCTACACCGAACTCTCCCAGTCGCAGCAGTCCGCCCTCCAACAGGAACGCCTGCGCGCACTGGGACAGATGGCCAGCGGCGTGGCCCACGACCTCAACAACGCCATCATGCCCATCTCCCTCTATTGCGATGCCCTGCTCGAGGGAGAACGCGGACTTTCCACCTCCGGCCGTGATCAACTGCGCATCATTCAACGCGCCATCGGTGATGTCGCCCAGACCATCACGCGCATGCGCGAGTTCTACCGCCCACGCGATGCCCGCGCCCCGCGACAGCGCGTCAACTTGAACCTCGTCGCCGCCCAGGTCATCGACCTGACCCGCGCCCGCTGGCGCGACATCCCCCAGCGGCAGGGAATCCTGGTCCAGGTCTCCGCCCAGCCCACCGAAGACCTCCCCGACCTCCACGCCAACGAAAGCGAACTGCGCGAAGCCCTCACCAACCTGCTCTTTAACGCCGTCGATGCCCTGCCCAGTGGTGGCAACATCGTCATCCGAACCGGTGCCCGCGAAGCTCCAGAGACCAACGCTCCCATCCCCCCCGGTCAGCCAAGCCACGCCAGACTGTGGATCGAAGTCGCTGATACCGGGGTCGGCATGGATGAACAAACCCGTCGTCGCTGCCTCGAACCCTTCTTCAGCACCAAGGGGGACCGCGGCACCGGACTCGGCCTCGCCATGGTCTACGGCATCGCCCAGCGGCATGACGCAGAGATCGAAATCGAAAGCACCCCGGGCCGCGGAACTACGGTCCGCATGGTCTTCCCCGAAGCCCCTCCGGCTCTCGCCGCCGCCGCCGCGCCCCCCACGCCACTCCCGGCCACCCATCCTTCCGTCCCCCTTCGCCTCCTGGTGGTCGATGATGACCCGCTGGTCGGCCGTACGCTCGTCGATGTGCTCACCCACGAAGGCCATCGCCCCACCCACGCCGCCGGGGGCAAAGAAGGCATCGACCTGTTCACCGAAGCCTCAGCGCGCCGCGAAGCCTTCGACGCGGTCATCACCGACCTGGGCATGCCGCGCGTCGACGGCTTGAAAGTGGCGCGGGCCATCAAATCCCTCTCCCCTTCCACGCCGGTCGTCCTGCTCACCGGGTGGGGACAGAGCCTCGATGCCGAGCGCAACGCTCCCGATGCCGTCGACCTGGTCTTGAGTAAACCCCCATCTCTTCAGAGACTGCGGGAAACCCTCGTCTACCTGCGTCAACATCTCGGCTCGCCCCCTTCCGCCCTTCCCACGCCATGAAAACCCCCGCCCCGTTCCCCGGTTTGCTCATCGCCCTGGCCTGGTGCTGTACCTGGCCCGCACCCGCGGCGGCACCACTCGCCCTTCACCCCGAAAACCCCCGCTACTTCCTCTACCGCGGCAAACCCACCGTGGTCATCACCTCCGGCGAACATTACGGCGCGGTGCTCAACCTGGACTTCGACTACCGGCGCTACCTCGACACCCTCGCTCAGAATCAGCTCAACGGCACCCGAACCTGGGTCGGTGCCTACGCCGAAACCGGCGGCAATTTCAACATCGCCGGCAACACCCTCGATCCCGCCCCCGGCCGTTTCGTCTGCCCCTGGGCACGCAGCGAGCAACCGGGTTATGCCGACGGTGGGAACAAATTCGATCTCACGCGCTGGGACCCGGCCTACTTCGCACGATTGCGGGACTTCGTAGCCCACGCCGCGCGTCGCCGAATCATCGTGGAGATCAATCTCTTCTGCCCGATGTACGAGGATTCCATGTGGTCCGTCTGCCCCCTGAACCCACGCA
>JADLFD010000339.1 GCA_020845805.1 Verrucomicrobiales bacterium
CGCCCTCGTGGCCTGCGAAACAGGCCAGGTCCTATGGCGCAACGAGGTCTACCTCCGTGAGGTGCCCCGCGTGAAGGACTCCGACTACCGCGACGCCGCTCACCGCCTCTTTCCGCAGCGCGCGGCACCCCCCAAGAAACGCTAAGCCCACCCCACTATGAAGCTGACCCGCCGACATCTGATCACCGCCGGTCCCCTCCTGGTTCCCCTGTTCTTCTCCGGCTGCATCTCTCCGCCCAAGCCCGTGTACGACAGCACGCTCTGGAGCCCGGCGGATGTCGACTCCATCGCCCTGCTCCCGCTGGTCGATCTGCGCCCGGAGAAGGTGAAGATGAGCGACTTCAATCGCATCGGCCAGAAGGCCATGCGCAAACAGTTGAAACACTGGAAGTACACCTGCGTCGTCTCCGACCAGGCGATCCCGGAAAACACCGGACTGGAGGAGTCGTTTCTGAAGCCGTCCAAGGAGTGGGTGAGCGCCCTACCGGAGCCCGGACAGCGATGGATCATGGTCGCTGTCATCCACGATGTGACGCGCCGCATCACGTTTGGGAGCGTGGGCAATGCGGAAGTGAGTGTGCATCTGTTCGATCGCAGCTCCGGATTACGCGTCTGGCAGGCGAAAGGACTCGGCCAGGCCGGCCAGGGCGGCGTCGTGGGCATGCTCATGGTCGGGATGATGGACGAGGACGCCCTGATGAGCGCCTTGGGGAACGCGCTGTTCCAGCTGCCTCGACGGGACAAGAAGTAAGCCCCCAGAGCGCTGCTCATGAACGTCATTCCTCCCCAGCGACCCTGCCGACGCCTCGTTCGCGGAGCCGGCATCCTGGCCGTGCTGGCCCTGACCGCCCTCTCCTGCGCGCCGATCCCCAAAGGATCACCCGACCTCGCCGCCCGCGCCTTGAGGTTCTCGCCTGACCCCGGCCGCGCGGCGGTGTACGTGGTCCGACCCGCGCAAATCACCGGCGGCCTCGCTCCGCTCCCGGTGTTCCTGGATCACGCCAAGCTCGGCGCGATCATGCCCAAGGCCTTCCTCTACGCCGAGGTGCTGCCGCGCGAGCACATCCTGGAACTGGCCGAATTCCACGCCGCGAACAGCACGTCCACCACCTTCAAAGCAGAAGCAGGCCAGTGCTACTTCTACGAGGCCAGGGTGGTCCTGGGGGGCACGCGACTCACCCTCCTGCACGCGGAGGAAGGGCGCCAACGGATCGGGGAATCCACCCTCAGCGGCGATAGCGCGGGCCAACCCGGTCCCGCTCCGCTCATCCCCGTCCGTTGACAGGCGAACCTCGATCCTCCGTCCCGCACCATGAAAATCCCCCTCACCCTGGGCTTGGCTGGCACGCTGCTTCTGGCCTCCTGCCATAGCGGCCGGATCGACGCCACACCCTCTGCCGCGCATGAAGCGGCCGGAGCCGGAGATCTCGCCGCCCTGGGGGGTCACCTGGGGAGCAACGCCGCGGCGGACACCACGGACGGTCATGGCCTGACCCCGCTCTTCTACGCGGTGCGCAATCGTCAAGTGGCGGCGGCGAAGGATCTCCTCGGCCGGGGAGCGAATCCCAACCACGTGGCTCACGATGGCAATACCCCGTTGCGGGTGGCGTGCCATCGGAAAGACGTCGAGATGGCGGTGGTGTTGCTCGACGGGGGCGCCGATCTGAACGCCGTGGGGGAGGACGCGCTCACGCCCCTGGGCATCGCCGTGACCCAGGAGGACAAAGAGCTCCTGGAACTTCTCCTGACCCGCGGCGCGAAAGCCTCACCGCCCCTTCCCAACATCCATACCCCACTGACCCTCGCCATCATCAAACGCGATCCCTGGTACTTCGATCGCCTGCTCAGAGCCGGTGCGGATCCCCACCAGCCCGGGCTCGGCGGGAACACACCGCTGCACGTGGCCTGCGCGTTCGGAAACCAGCACGCCACCACCCGCCTTCTGGCCGCGGGAGTCGACTCCGGCCTGACCAACGCCAACGGGCTGACGCCGCTGGACCTCGCCCTCCTGGATCATCGCTACGATCTCGTCCTCAAACTCATCGAGACCCGCCAGGCCGAGGACCTCCAGAACCAGTTTCAAGGCGGCGATCCGTTCCGGCGGGGCGTGGTCTTTCTCCTCAAAGGCCAGTCCGCCTCGGAACCCATCGCCGCCACGCTGCGAGGCGAAGCACGAACCGCTCTCCAGGAGGCGCTCGCCGCAACCCAGAAAAGCCTCAAAGAAGCGGAGGGGGTGCGTCGCGATGCCGAACGCCGCGCGCGCATGCGTGAACTCTGGATCGACATCCTTATCGGGATGGCCCAAGGCGCGGTCATGGCCGGTCAGCAGCAAGTGGCCCAGATGAACTACCGGCAGACCGCGCAAATCTCCGCCCTGCGCCAGTCGAACACGCCGACCGAATACTTCTCCAACTACGAACGGATCATGGCGGGACACAACAGCACGTACGTCGTCGCCACCACCGTTCCCATCCGATCCGTTCCTGGCGCCGCCACCGAACCGGAAGACGGAATCGCCATGCTGCGAGTCCGGATCTCCGAGTGCCAGAAACTGCTCGCGGAACTGGATGCAACACCGGGAGCAAAACTCTGACTGCCCACTCGCCTCCCGAACACCCGGCCATGCACCACCCGCAGAGTGTCGTCCCTATCCCGAGTCATGAAGGCACGATGACCGGACTGTGGACCCGGAACCCCCATAAGTGGACCCCGGCCCGGTTAACGTAATCGTCCTCCCTCCGCCAGCGCGTCACCCCCCATGCAAGGAAATGCCTTCGATGAGTTCGAGCGACGCCAACGGCAACTGGAGGAACAGCAGCGTCAGATAGAAGAAGCCAATCGCCGCGTGAGGGAACAGGTCCAGCGCGAGGAACAGACCAGGAGGGCCCGAATGCAGAACCAGCAGTGCCTCCACTGCGGCCGCCCCCTGGGCTTCTTTCTGCGCCTGATGGAGATCAAGACCCACTTCGGTTGTACGGCGTTGGTGCACTAGCGGACACCACGAACAGCCTGGACGCGCCCCTTCTCAGTCCCTCCCGTCCGAAACCAAGGCCCCGCCGCCGTCGCCGCGGTTCCCGCGCTCATCGAAGCGCTCGAGGGTCACGATGAGGTGTCCAGCACGGCCGCCTGGGCGCTGGGTTGATGATCCGCCCCGTCTCCCACGTTTTCCCGCTGCCGAGGCCGGACCATGCCTCGGATCGACTCAGTTCGCCAGGATGAGCAAAGCCACCACCACACCGATTGCTACGTTGATCCAAGCCAGCCAGGCTCCAATGGAGTTCGCCCGGGCCGCTCTTCGCTGCGCTTCCTCGGCACCAATACCGTCGGCTTGCGCGCTGGACAGGCAGATCACGGTAATGAAACCAATGACGCCGAGGGCCAGGATCCACCGCAGCGCTTTGAAGCCTTTGCCAGCGGCAATCATGGAGGCGAAGAGTCCGAAGACCAACCCGATGATGGTGCCCATGTCGTGATTCCTTTGTTCTATCGCAGGTGGCGGAGGTGATGCTCGGAGACGTGGAGGCCGTGGCCGCGCGAATCCGGCGGCCAACCCCAACCCCGGCCTCACCAGGGGAGCCTACCGAAGCGCCATGAACGACGGACATCGCGCAAACGTGGTACCCATCTCGACCAGCCGCACTCCCAGCGCGGCTTCGCTACCGAGAGTTGCGTATCCCCGGCCCCATCCTGCTCGCCGCCGGACCGCTAATGCCGCAGCGTCACCGCATGCGCCCGCCCGGAATCACGCACCGTCTCCGTGCCGCCATCGCCGGCGTTTCACTCGGTCTCGTGTGCTCGTGTCCCGCCGGGGACGCTGCGGCGCAACTCCGCTTCGCCCATCACTTCGTCGATCGGACCCTGCCGGTCGCCGACCCCACCACGGGCGACTACGGGCTGACCGCGCTGGCGGATCTCGATCGCGACGGCGACTTGGACTTCGTCACCGGCGGTCGCTGCGTTCCACCGTCCACGCTGTACTGGTACGAGTTCCAGGCTCCCGACCGTTGGCAGCGCCACGTGGTGGGGACGAACTACCTCTCGGATGTCGGGCTGGCGGCCCACGATGTCGACCGCGACGGCTGGGTCGATCTGGTCTGCAGCGGAGTGTGGTATCGCAACACAGGCCAACCGCGCGCGGATCGTTTTACCCGGCTCGAGTTTGACCCCGCAGCGGGCGGCGCGCACGACGTACTGGTGGCGGATCTCGATGGGGATCGACGGGAGGACATCGTGCTCATGGGCGACGCACGCACCGCGCTTCGTTCGCTGCGCTGGTATTCCATTCCCAAGGACCCAAGACAACCTTGGGCTGGCCACGAGATCGGACCTGCCGTGCACGGGGCCATTACCCCCGGAGGTGCGGCGGACCTCGATGCCGATGGGGATCTCGATCTGCTGCGTGCCAACACGTGGTTTGAGAACGCGGACGGCCGCGCCCTACGCTGGATCGCGCACGCCAATCTCCCCATGGGCCGACCAGGCCCATACGGCATCTGCGTGCGCACGGCGGTGGTGGATCTCGACGGCGATGGACAAGCCGAGATCGTCATGGCGGATGCGGATATCACCGGTTCGAAGGTCGCCATCCTGACCAATGTGGATCGCCAGGGCGGATCGTGGCGGCGGCAGGATCTGCCGCAGACTTTCGAGTACGGATCGCTCCATTCCCTGGCCGTGGCGGATCTCAATGGCGACCGGCGTCCGGAGATCATCGTGAATGAGCAGGAGGAACTCCTGCCGGCAGGTCGCCGGAATCCGCGCTGGGTGGTCTGGGAGAACCTCGGCCAGGGGGCGTTTGCGGAGCGCGTGATCCTGGATCAGGCGCTGGGCGGCCACGAACTGCAGGCGGGCGATGTGGACGGTGACGGCGATATCGACCTGTGTTCCAAACCCTGGGGCCCACAGCCGTGGAACGGTGCGGGCGGTGCGATGCACGTGGATTGGCTGGAGAATCTGCTTCGCTCGCGACACCCCTAGATCGCGGTCACGTCCCGAGCCGGCGGGGTCTCCGGACTAACCCAGGCGTCACCTCCACGCCACCGGACCCGGAACGCGGAAGCCGCTCGCGTCGCGGGACCCGGTGTCGCGCGGGTCATTGGATCGGGATGCGAAACACCGCGCATCCGAGCGGCGGCACGCGGAGTCCCTCCGGAAAGAGCGAGACCGCAGATTCCTGGATGTCGATGACGCGCGCGCGACCCGGCGCGTTGTGCTCCGCAGGGTCCCGTCCGCCCACCCACCAGCGCTTCGCCTGGGCCCCCACGCGCACCGCACCAAGGAAGGCCGGGGTGATCGTCACCTCGTCACGCGTCGGATTCACCACGCCGAGGGTGATGGCACTCCGGTCCTTGGTGAACGCCGCCACGACGTCGCACGGCGCGAAGTCCTGGTCGAGCACGAGGGGAATCTCGCCGTAGTGCGCGCGGTACATCTGCAGCACCAGGCCGGTGGTTTCCATTTCCGCCGCGGTGCGCGTGGTCTTGATGGCCCCGATGACATTCACGGTCTGCGCGTAGTGCGCCATGTGAATGATGTCGCTCTGACGGAAGAACTCATGCAACCCGGCCGCCACCCCCAGGCCATCGGCCAGGTCATAGCTGCATCCCAACTCCCCGTATACATACTCGCGATGCCAATAGTTCCATTCGTCCATGGCGATGGGGATAATGCGCCCCTTTAGATTGGGAAGGCTCGCCTGCAGGACGCGGTGGCCCTCGGCCTTCTTGCGCACAGAATCGGCCAGCAGCCGCACATGCGCCTGGAGATCCCGCGCCCCGCCCTGCGTCCAAGGCAGCCGCCCCTGGTAGAAGTGTTCCGAGAGCAGGTCCATGTGATCCGCGCATTCCTCGAGCATGATGCGTGAGCAGGTCTTGCCTGACTTCACCTGGTCGGGGTCGTGATTCTTGTTGATCGTCTCGAGATCGCCCACCGCGGTCAGCACCACGCTGGGATCGGCCTTGCGCATGGCGTCGACGACCTGGTTGTTCTTCAGCGTGTAATGCTGCATCTGCATGAAGCCCAACTGCCAGGGTCCAAACATCTCGTTGCCCACACACCAGTATTTCACGCCGTAGGGCTTGCGGCTCCCGTTCCGGGCGCGCCATCCCCCCGCCACGCTGGAAGTCGCACTGTTGCAATACTCCACCCATTGCGCGGCGGAATAGGCGTCCCCGAAGCCCGTGTTCACGGCGATCATGGGTTCGGTCTGGATCTCGCGGCAGAACGCGATGAACTCATCCGTGCCGAAGTCATTGTGCTCCACACCGGTCCACGCCGGGTTCTTCCGCGGCGGACGGCGGTCGCGGTCACCAATGCCGTCACGCCAGTCGTAACCGCTCACGAAATTCCCGCCCGGCCACCGGTAGACCGTGCCGCCGAGTTGCTTGAGCAGAGCCAGCGTGTCGGGGCGCATGCCCCGGACATGATCCGCCGGCATGAGCGAAGGGGGTCCGAGCAGGATGTCGCCCTTGAGGACTCGGATCTCGAGCGTGCCCTGGGTCTCGCCTCCGGCCGCCGGAGTGAACCGGAACGATTCCTTGGTGAATCGCCCCGAGGGAAAGGAGAGGCGCTGCGAGGCGCGGTCGGTGGGAGCGGGTCCCCAGACCAGCGCGACCTCAACCTCGGCCCGGCGTTCGAGGCCCTTCGCCCAGACGTAACCTTCGTAGGCCTTTCCGGCGACCAAACCCAGATCGCGTTGCCGGACGCCCGATCCCCCGGCGATGCGTGGCGAATGATCGCCGACAAACGCGTCCTCCTTCACCATGGTGACGCCCGCCGTCTCCCCCACGATCTGCCAGGGCGAAGCGCCAACCACGGGATAGGCGGTGTTCTGAAGGCTGCGGTAGGGCGCGTACCGCGCGGTGATCGGGAAGTAGAACTTCCGGTCTTCCAACATCTCCGCCCAGATCCCGCCGTAGATACAGCGGCCGAGATGCTCGATGAACTGCCCGTAGATGTAAGGGCTGATGGGGGCGCCGGTTTTGCCGGCATCGACCGTGACGCTCAGCGTTCCGGCGTAGGCGTGGGAGCCGGCGAGCCATGCACCCAATAGGAAACCCAGGATCGGCTTCATAGCAATGCGTCCAGCCTCGGAGTCTGGGAGGAAGCTGTCGAGCCCTTGGGGGCGAGGGAAAGCAATCTCCCTTCCTAGCCGCCGTCGTGGAGACGGCGCTCGCTCCCCCGCTCCCGCTCACCCCAATCGCCAAGGCCATTCGGCGCGGACTCACGTCCGCGGCTACTTCTCCGCTCCGTAGCCGCCGTCGTCCAGACGGCGCTCACTCCCCCCGTTTCCGCTCACCCCAGTCGCCAACGCCATTCTGCGCGGACTCACGTCCGCGGCTACTCCTTCACCCCGTAGCCGCCGTCGTCCAGACGGCGCTCACTCGACCGCTTCGGCATTTCCATTCGCCAACGCTATCCAGCGCGGACTTCACGTCCGCGGCTACTCCTCCGTCCCGTTCCGTAGCCGCCGTCGTGAAACGGCGCTCGACCGCTTCGGCACTTTCCATTCGCCAACGCCATCAGCGCGGACTCACGTCCGCGTCTACTCCTCCGTTCCGTTCCGTAGCCGCCGTCGTGCAGACGGCGCTCGACCGCTTCGGCATTTCCATTCGCCAACGCCATCCAGCGCGAACTCACGTCCGCGGCTACTCCTTCACCCCGTAGCCGCCGTCGTGCAGACGGCGCTCGCTCCTCCGCTCCCGCTCACCCACGAACCCGACTCCGCGGGCGCTTCGAGTGTCGACTCGGGCCGAGCTGGGGCTTGCGTGGATCCCCGGTTTCAGGCGTCACTTGTCTCTCCCAGTCCTTATGAGATTCGCCTTTCGAAGCCTCGCCGTGTTCCTCGTGGCCGCCTGGAGCCTGACCGCCTCCGCCGCCGATCCGCTGCGCGTGTTCATCCGCGGCGGCATCAAGACCCACGGACCCAACCAGCACGATCATCCACGATTCCTGGGAGAATGGACTCGCCTCCTCGGAGATCGCGGATTGCGCGTCGACGGCGGCATGGAATTCCCGTCTGCGCCCCAGCTCGAAGCCACCGATGTCCTCATCATTTATGCTGCGGACGGCATGAAAATTGTGGGCGAGGCGCGCACCGCGTTCGAAGCCTTCCTCAAGCGCGGCGGCGGCGTGGTGGTCCTCCATGACGGCGTGGTCAGCGGCGATCAGCACGAATGGTGCAAGCAGGTCATCGGCGGTGCCTGGCGCTGGGATCTGCCCCCCGAAAAGCGCACCAAATGGCTCGAGGGCGAGGTCGGCGTGTACTGGGTCGACGACACCCACCCGATCAGCCGCGGCTTCTCCAACTTCGATTGGAAGGACGAGATTTATTACGACCTGGACCTCGCCCCCGACATCGGGGTCCTCGCCACCAGCTTCCACAACGTCCATATCATCGCCCCCCAGGTCTGGACCTACGAAAAGACCCGCGACGGCGGCAGCCAGCCCTATCGCGCCTTCGTCTCACTCCCCGGCCATGAGTTCGACGTCTTCAACACACCCCAGTACCGCACCCTCCTCCTCCGCGGCATCGCCTGGGCGGGCAAGCGTTCCAACGTCGATGAGTGGGTGAAACCCGAGGAACTCGCCTCGCTGCGCTATCCGCCCGGGGGACCCAAAACCGCCGCCGACCAGCTGAAAACCCTTAACACCCACCCGGAATTCAACGTCTCCCTCGCCGCCGATGAAGCCGTCGCGGAGAAGATCATGTCCCTCGATTGGGATCCCGCCGGACGTCTGTGGGTGGTGGAAACCCCCGAGTACCCGAACGGGCGCGACATCAACAAGAACGACGCCAAGATCACACCCTGGCGCACCGCCAGCCCCGATCGCTACCCCGTCGGCTCCAAAGAACCTCGCCCCGCGCGCGACCGCGTCTCGATGCTGGAAGACACCAATGGGGATGGCGTGATGGATAAGAAGACGGTGTTCGCCGATGGCCTGGAATTGGCGACCTCCGTGGTCTTCTACCGCGACGGTGTCATCGTCACCCAGGCCCCGGATATTTTCTGGATCCGCGACACCGACGGGGATGGCAAGGCGGACAAAACCGAAGTGCTGTTCACAGGGTGGGGCACCTTCGACACGCACGCCGTCACCAGCAACCTGCGTTGGGGGCCCGATGGCTGGATCTACGGTTCGGTCGGCTACAGCTCAGGTGAGATCCGCTCCGCCGACGGCAACCGCAAGTTCGGTCGCATCAGCGCCGGGATCTATCGCTTCCGACCCGACGGCTCGGCCATCGAGCAGGTGGCGGCCGGCTCCTGCAACACCTGGGGCTGCGAAGTCGCGCCCGACGGCGACATCTTCTTCTCCACCGCCACGTGCGGCGAACCCATCCTCCATGTGGTCCTTCCCGAGAAGGTCGTCAGCCGGGCCGGCATGCCCGGCGTACGCGCCGCTCGCCCCATCATCGAGGAAAACAAGGTGTTCCCCCCGCGCCACGAGACGCGCCAACCCTACGTGCAGATCGACTGGGTCGGGGCTTGGACCGCCGCCTCCGGCGCCTGCATCTACGACGGCGGCGCCTGGCCCGACCGCTGGCAGGGTCCGTCCTGGTCGTTCTTCCTGAGCGAACCCACCGTCTGGCTCTTCCACCATGAGTTCCTCGACCCCAACGGCATCTCCTACCAGGGCCGCCGCGAGGAGGGACGCAAGGACAGCCACTTCTTCACCAGCACCGACTACTGGTTCAAACCCATCCATAGCCGCGTCGGACCCGACGGCGCCATGTACGTGGTGGACTTCTACAACCAGATCGCGGTCCACAACGATACCCGCGGCCCCGCCCACGGCGCGCGCAACGCCGCCGCCCGTCCCGACCGGGACCACAAGTTCACGCGCCTCTGGCGCATCCAGCACAAGCAGGCCAAAGCCCTGCCCGCCTTCGCGCTCAACGCCAAGCAACCCGCCGCGCTGGTCGACATGCTCGATCATCCCAACGGCTGGGTCCGCACCACCGCCAACCGCCTGCTCAGCGAAGGTGCCGGTCGCTCCGTCCTCAGCGCCCTCGCCACCAAAGTCGAAACCGGCCGCACGCCGCTGGGTCGGATGCAGGCGCTCTGGACCCTTCAGAATCTCGGCGCGCTCGAACCGCAACTGCTCCTCGCCGCCGCCCAGGACCCCAACCCGATCCTGCGCAAAAATGCCATGCGCGTCGCCGCCGAACGTGACAACTCCTCCGAAGAACCGCCCATCGACCTCGTGCGCGCGTTGTTCAACGACGCCCACCCCCAGGTCCGGCTCACGGCCTTCGTCGCCGCCGCCACGTTGACCCCGAATGACGAACTCGCCGCCCTGCTCGCCAGCACCTGGCCCTCCCTCCAGGAACCGCAACTGCAAGCCGCCGCCCTCGGCCTCACCGCACGCGACCCGCAGCTGTTCCTCAAAGCCGCCCTGCGTTCTTCGGATGCCGCGGCCGCCCGCTCGCTCGTGACCCACGTCGCACGCCAGGTCGCCAATCTCAATGACGCCGCCGCCGCGCGCGCTGCAGTGCTCGCCATGGGCACCACCCCGTCCGCCGCCGGCCCTGTCCGCGCCGCCGCCCTGCAGTCCCTCACCGCCGCCCTCAAGCCCGAGGTCAAACCCGCCGCCGACGACGCACTCGGCACGGCCTTCCGACAATTGCTCGCCTCCGACGACACCGCCGCCGCCGCGCTCCCGCTCGTGGCGCGCTGGGGCTTCGCCAGCAGCGTCGGCGATGCCGCCCGCGTCGCGGTCACCAAGGCCGAGGCGCAGCTCGCGGACAAGTCCCTCCCCGACGACGCGCGCGGCCAGATGGCCGTCAACCTCCTCGGGGTCCGGGCGCTGGATGCCTCCATCGTACCCGCGGTGGCCGCGTTGATCTCCGGTGACGCCAGCCCCGCCCTCAAACGCCGGGTCATCGACGCGCTCGGCAACAGCGGGGACAGCGGTGCCGGCGAGAAACTCGTCGCCGCCCTGCCCACCCTCGACTTCGACCTCCGCGAGGCGGCCTTCGGTCAGCTTCTCAAGCGAGCCGACTGGTCCTCGGCCGTGGTCGCGCAACTCAAGAGCCGCAAGCTCGATCCCGCGCTCCTCGGGCCGTCCAACCTGCATCGCCTGCGCACCCACGCCGACAAGGACGTGGCGACCGCGGCCAACCAGGTCATCGACGACCTCAAAGGTCCCGAGCAGAAGGAAAAGGAAGCGCTCATCGCGCAGTACCGCACCGAGGCGGTCAAAACCGGCAACGCCGCCAACGGCGCCAAGCTGTTCACCGCCAATTGCGCACCCTGTCACAAGTACAAGAACGAAGGCGCTGAGTTCGCCCCCAGCCTCACCGGCATGGGCGCCCACGGGCCCGAGGATCTCCTCATCCATATCCTCGACCCCAATC
>JADLFD010000340.1 GCA_020845805.1 Verrucomicrobiales bacterium
CCCTGGCGGCGGCGGGTCGGCGTCCGCCGTATCTGCTCGTCGGCTATTCCTTTGGCGGCCCGTACACGCGGGTGTTCGCGGACCTCTATCCGAGCGACGTTGCCGGCCTGGTGCTGGTGGACCCGACACAGGAGGCGTTCATCGCGTGGCTGCGTCGATGCGTTCCCTGGTTCAACGTGGTGACCGGGGAGGATCGTGCCCGGCAGAACGAATGGGGCAGCCAGGTGGAATCGATGCAGCAGGCCTCAGCCGCCCGCCTCCCCGAGGTCCCGCTGACCCTGATCACCGCGACCGCGACTCCCGACGTGCTTCGCCGAAATCTCGTGCCCCGGGTTCTGGACGCTCACACGAGGTGGTTGTCCTCCTACCCTGGAGCTCGGCATGTGCTGGCCACGAACAGCGATCACGGGATTGTCCTGACGCATCCGGAAATCGTGACTGAGGAGATTCGATCGATGGTGACCAGAATTCGGGATGCCCAGGCCGGTTCCCTTACGGACGGGACAGGCCGCCCGCCATGAGCGTGGCGACGGGCGGGGAGAGTGACGCGGGGGGGGGCTGTGGGCTCCGAACAGGGACGTTTCGAATCCAAGGGGGCGATCCAGGTCCAGGTGGCGCATCGCGAGTTCGACGAGGGGTCGCGGATCGACGGCGCCGGAGACGAGGACCATCTGCGTGTCATCCAGCACCACCACGCAGCCTTCGAGGATGGAACGGAAATCAGCGTGGTCGGGTAGGAAGACCAGCACCATTTGTTCGTCTTCCAGCACGGTGACCGCCGGCACCCAGCCTTTGGCTTTCATGCGGTCGCGCAGCGAAGTCAGCAGGGCGGCATCGGCCGTGCGGGGATTCGCGTCCGGGACGCGGTGGTAGACTCCGATGTCAGCGTAACGGAAGGACCTGACGGCGGCCCTGGCTTCGGGTTCGAGATCGAAGGGTCGGAGTGCGGTGCGAGCGATGAACGCGGGGAGCCGACCGACGCCGAATTCCACCTGACGTTCCCATCCGTTCGGATGCGCAGCCAGGATGACACTGCGAGCCAGTCGTGCTCCGCCGCCCATGCGGAACGAGAGGATCGCGGTGACGATCAGTCCGGCGAAGAGCAGCACGCACGCGGCGGTTCCGAGGAGAAATACCAGGCCCCACCGGATCCGTCGGCGCGTGGGAGGGAGGGTTGGGACTGTCGGTGAATGGGGTGTGACGGAAGCGTTCATGGCCGGGATTCGGAGGGAAGCTGGCGAGGAAGGGGATCCGCCCCACCGTTTTGGGGTGGGGCGGATGACGTGCGGCGAGCGGGGCGGTGGCGCTCAGGACTTCTTCACGGCGCCACTCAATTTGCTCAACGGCGCGATGTTCAGTTTTTCGCCGAGCAGCGCAATTTTCTCGGGCTTGAGGTCACCGACCACGTTGATGAACACGGCTTCCTTACCCGGTTCGAGCACGGTGACCACGACGCCTTCGATGGCCTCTTCGCCGCGGTGCTTGATGTACACCCCGACGTCCTGGCCCTTCTCGTTGACCGTCACGACACGCTCCCAGCCTTTGCCTTCCAATTCGGTGCGAACCTTCTGGATCTGGGTAAGGAGGGCTTCGCGGTTGGAATCATCGAGACCGATGACGTTCACGCGCACCGACTTGAGCGAGCGGATGAGGTCGGAGACCTCGGGTTCCTGCTTGGAGGTCAGCGTGGCGGCGATGCCCAGCAGGCCGGGGGAGACATTGACCTCGACGAACTGTCCGCCGTTACCCGGGGGCATCAGTTTGCCGAAATCGAACAGACCGGGTTCGGGGTCGCCGGCCAGGGCCAGCATGGGGAGCGTGGCGACCAGGAATGCGGCGGTGAGTGCGGAGAAACGGGATGGTTTCATGGGAACAGCGGGGATGGGATGGATCGGTGTGCGGTTGGTTTCGAGGTCCGGGATTGGCGCCTGGACGTCAGCAACACCCGCGGTGCCGCGTGGAGGTTGCAGCCGATTTTGGAGCGTGCTGCGGGGTGAGCCTGGCTCTTGCCGTGGCGTGTCGGGATCCCTAGGTTGGCGCGAGTTGGCTTGGGTGCCGACCGTAGAACATGAATCGCCGTCTGGTCCTTGGGCTGGTTTCACTGCTCCTCCTCGCCCACCTCGGGGTGGGAGTCCGACTTTATTTCAACGAGGCGAACGCCGCGGAGCGCGACGACGCGTATCCGGAGTTGGCGATGTTCTCGCGTGTGCTCCAGCTCATCCGGAAGGACTACGTCGATGGCGAGAACCTGACTTACAAGGATCTGGTCGCCGCGGCGGTGCGCGGGATGCTGGATTCCCTGGATCCGCACAGCGAGTTTCTGGAGCCGCAGCGTTACGACGAGCTGAAGGATGACACGGAGGGGGAGTTTGGCGGGTTGGGGGTGACCATTTCGCCGCACGGCGGCGCGATCAACATCGTGGACGTGGTGGAAGACACGCCGGGCGAGCGCGCGGGGTTGCTGCCCGGGGATCAGTTGGTGGCGGTGGAGGGTGAGTCCGTGGTGGGGTGGCAGGTGCAGGACGTGGTGGCGCGGTTGCGTGGGCGTCCAGGCACCGAGGTGACCATGAGCACCTATCGTCCGAGCACCAAGGAGACCAAGGAGCACAAGCTCATGCGTGCGGTGATCCCGATCTACACCATCCGCGACGTGAACGGGCGGCGTCAGTTTGCCTTGTTGGAGGACGGCATTGGCTATGTGCAGATCACGCAGTTCGGCGAGAAGACCGCGGGGGAACTCGAGGCGGCGATGGAGAAGATGTCGGTGGCGGGGATGAAGGCGCTGATCCTGGACTTGCGCGACAACCCGGGCGGGTTGCTCGAATCCGCGGTGAAGGTGTGTGACAAGTTTGCGGCGAAGAACCAGCTGGTGGTCTCGACCGAGGGGCGTCCGGGCACCAAGCCGGCGGAGTTTCGGGCCAGTGGCCGGGGCCGCTTCCAGAAGCTCCGGGTGGCGATCCTGGTGAATGGCGGCAGCGCGAGCGCCTCGGAGATCGTGGCCGGCTGCCTGCAGGATTTGAAGCGCGCGCGACTGTTCGGGGAGCAGACGTTTGGCAAGGGATCGGTGCAGAGCATTCTGCCGCTTCAGGACGGTTCGGCGCTGCGCCTGACCACGGCCAAGTACTACACGCCGAGCCACAAGGTGATCCATGAGCATGGCATCACTCCGGACAGCATCGTGGAGATGACAGACGAGGAGGAGCGCGATCTGCTGCTCAAGCGGCAGCCAGGTGCCATCGAAGGTTTGGACGAGGCGGCTCGTGAGCGGGTGAAGAACGTGCGTGATCTGGCGTTGGAACGGGCCCTGGATTACCTGCGTGGCATGCAGATCCTCGCGTCGCGGAAATCGACCCGCGCCTGAGTCCACGTCCGAACCTGCGTGACGCGTGCGTCTTCTGGCCCTCGAAACGTCCTGTGACGAGACCAGTGCGGCGGTGGTGGGGGAGGATCGGGTCCTCTCCAACGTCGTGGCTTCCCAGGTCGCTCTGCATGCCGAGTACGGCGGAGTCGTGCCCGAACTTGCGGCGCGTGAGCATCTCGCGCGACTGCCCGCGGTGGTCCAGGAGGCGTTGGACCGATCCGGGACCCAGCCCGCCGATCTTCAGGCCGTCGCCTCCACCCTGGGGCCTGGTCTGCCGCAGGCGCTGCTGGTGGGCGCGCGCGCGGCGCAGTCCATGGCCTACGCGTTGAACCTTCCGTATCTCGGCATCCATCACCACGAGGCGCACCTGTACTCGCCTTGGATCGAGATCGACGGGCGGACTGGGGAGGTTGGGGCCGCCGGGTTCGAGCCCAACGTCTCGCTCATTGTCAGCGGGGGGCACACGATCCTGGTGCATCTGATCTCGGAACTGCATCACCGCGTCCTCGGTGCCACTTTGGACGACGCGGCAGGGGAATGTTTCGACAAGGTGGCGAAGTTGCTGGGGCTGCCGTATCCCGGTGGGCCGTTGGTGGATCGGTTGGCGCGTGAGGGGCATGCCGGGGCCTTTGATTTTCCGCGGCCCTTGCTGCGCGATCCGGGGGATGAATTCAGCTTTAGCGGGTTGAAGACTTCCGTGCGCTATTTCCTCGAGAAGCGGCCGGGGCTGGCCGACGACCCTCAGGCATTGCGCGACCTGTGTGCGAGTGTTCAGGCGGCCATCGTGGATGTGCTGGTGTCGAAACTCCTGGGCGCCGCACGCCGTTTGGGCGTGGGGTGCGTCACAGCCTCGGGAGGGGTGACGTGCAATTCGAGTTTTCGTGAGCGGTTGACGCGCGAGGCAGCCGCGCAGGGGCTGCGGCTGCGTCTGGCGTCCCCGGCTTATTGCACGGACAACG
>JADLFD010000341.1 GCA_020845805.1 Verrucomicrobiales bacterium
CGCGTGGCCCCCGTGGCGATCGCCCCGAGCGCGCCAAGAAACCCGCTGCCGCGGCCTGATCGCGCTCTGCTCCCGAGTTTTCCCAACCAGGCCCGGCTTATGCCCGGCCTGGTTTTTTGCTTTCCGCATACGGCAAGCCGGCTTGCCGGCGCGGCCCGGTATCCCGAAACTCTCACCCTGTGGAGACGCACACGTTCCACGATGCGGCCCTGGTCCTGATCGCCCACGGGTCCAGCCTGAATCCAGGGTCGGCAGCACCCGCCTATCTGCAGGCCGCTCATCTGCGCGCCCGCGGTATGTTCGCGGAGGTGTGCGAGGCCTTCCACCAGCAGGATCCGCCAGTCACGGGCGTGCTCCGCCGGGTCTCCGCGCCGCGCGTGTTCGTGGTGCCGATGTTCATCAGCGAAGGCTGGTTTGCGGAACAGGTGATTCCTGGCGCGTTGGGACTGCGGAATCCGGGTGACGTTCGCTTTGAGCGGGTCCAGCGCCGGGGCAACCAGGTCATCCATTACTGCCACCCAGTCGGCAGCCACGCCTCGATGACGGAAGTGCTCCTGGCCCGCGCGCGGGAGGTGGTCCGGCAGCATCCTTTTCCTTCCCTCCCGGATCCGGCGCGAACGGCCTTGCTCATCGCCGGCCACGGCACGACCTACAGCCGGGGATCGCGCGAATCCATCGAACGCCAGGTGACGCTGCTGAAGGAGCGCGCCATCTACGGCTCCGTCCACGGACTCTTCCTCGAGGAGGAACCACGCATCGCGGAGGCTTGGACGTTGCCGCGGGAGCGAAATGTCGTCCTCGTCCCTTTCTTCATCAGCGACGGGCTGCACACCCAGGAGGATATTCCCGTGATGCTCGGAGAATCGGAAGCGGTCGTGCGGGCGCGGCTCGCTTCGGGAAAGGCCGGGTGGCGAAACCCCACGCACCGCCAGGGGAAACGACTCTGGTGTGCCGGGGCGCTGGGCACAGAGCCCGTGCTGTCCGACGTCATCCTGGAACGCGTCGTAGAAGCCGCGGCCTGGACGCAGCCCGCAGCCGGGGACACGCCCGCGGCGTACTCGACACCGGGGCACCCGGAAGTCACCGGCTGAATCACCCAGGGCGCACCCACGCTCAGGCTCACGCGTCACATTCCGTTCAGCATCACCTCCATCTTCCCTTTCACCGTACCCATGAGCACCCCCGCATCGAGGTTGGCCGGCAAACACGTGGTCATCACGGGCGCCTCCAGCGGCTTCGGCGCCGCGGCCGCCCGCGCGTTCGCGCGTGAAGGCGCACACGTTTGGCTGGGGGCGCGGCGCGAGGACCGGCTCGCCGAGGTATGCACCGCCCTCGCGGACGAGGGACCGGGCCGCAGTGCGTGGCATGGATTGGATGTCGCATCGACCTCCTCCGTGCAGGCTTTCGCGGACTGGCTCCGGGCGAACGCCGGAAGCGTGGACGTCCTGGTCAACAACGCCGGGGGCGCACTGGGCTTGGAACCGGTGTCCGAAGGCCGTGATCAGGATTGGGAAGCCATGATGCAGTCCAACGTGCTGGGCGTGCTGCGCATGACGCGAGCCTTGTTGCCCCTGATGCCGCGCGACGCCGGGGCCATGCTCCTGAATATCGGCTCCATCGCCGCGCGAACCCCGTACGAGAACGGGGCTGCCTATTGCGCGGCCAAGGCGGGGGAACTGGCTCTCACGCGTGCCCTCCGATTGGAACTCAACGGCACGGGAATCCGGGTCGCAACGCTCGACCCGGGCATGGCGGAGACCGAGTTTTCCGTGGTGCGCTTCAAGGGAGACGCCGGGCGCGCGGCGCGGGTTTACGAAGGCGTGACCCCGCTTCGCGCGGAGGACGTGGCGGAAGCGATGGTCTGGATGGCCTCACGACCAGCGCACGTCTGCATCGACGAGATGGTCATCAAGCCGACGGACCAGGCGGCGATCCATCGCGTGTTTCGGCGCCCTTCGTGACCGGGAGACGACGAGCCGGCAGGCGAAACACTCCGGTGGTCAACGCGGTGCCGACGAGGATCACGAGGAACGCAGCCAGCATGCGCACGCTCAGCCGCTCCCCCAGGAAGAGCGCGCTCCAGACCAGCGAGAACGCGGGCACCAGGAAGGTCACGGACGCGACCTGGGTCGGACCAGCCTGCTTCAGGAGCCGGTAATAGAGCACGTAGGCCACCGCGGTGCAGCCCGACCCGAGTAGAAACACGGCCACCCAGGCGCGCGGCGCGGGGGTGACTTCCGGCCAGGTGAGAAGTCCGGGTATGGCCAGCCAGAGGCTGCCCGCGAGCATGGTGCCGGCCGTGGTGGTGTCGGGATCCAGAGGCGCGAGCCAGCGCTTGGAAAGTTGTCCGCCCACGCCATAGCACAACGTGGCGGCGAGCGCGGCGACGACCGCCCAGCCCGTGCCCCCGGGTTTGAAGGAGATGCTGCCTTGGCACAGGAATCCCACGCCGGCGATCCCGATGAAGATCCCCAGCCACTGCGGTCCCGCGAGCCGCTGACGCCACACGACGCGTCCGACCAGCGCCGTCATCAGGGGAGTGACCGCGTTCAGGAGCGAGGTGAATCCCGCGGTGAGGCTCAGCGAAGCGAAGGCCAACAGGGTGAAGGGGGTTGCGCACATGATCAGCGCGACCACCGCCAACTGCCCTGGTCGGGCGCCCTGCCCGGGGCGGCGCGAGGTGGCGAGGCAGAACGGCACCAGGCAGGCCGCGGCGAAGACCAACCGGAGAAGGATCAGAGGGGCCGGCCCGAAAGGCCCGGCGGCGGCCCGCATGAACGGGAACGATCCGCCCCAGATGGCCGCCAGCAGCAGGAGTTGAATGACGGTTCGCGAAGTCACACCGGACAACTCGGCCGCGCCGGGGCGGAGAAGCCACGGAGGCGTACTGGATCCGGCGCTGGCTGGCGAGCCGACAATCCGGCGACAGCGCGCCCTTGACGGATTCCGGCCAAGGGTTCCGACTCCTGCAGTTCTCACGCTCCCCCACGCCCGCTCATGAACGGATTCCGCCGCCGCTGGACCACCACCTTCCTGATCCTGGGGGTGGTCGCCTTGGGCTGGCTGGCCCACGCCCAGCGCGGCCGCGGCCCGCGCCAGGGCGATCCCAACGCCGGCGGCATGCCGTCGTTCGGATCACGCAACCGCGATCCACGCGCCGGAGTCCCGGATTGGAACGTCGACGAACGCTTCCGCGGGGATGTCTTCACGTTCGTGCGGCTCGAGTACCCCTCCTCCGGACGCGGCGGTTGGCGCATCGATTTCCCCGGCGCCGATCTCAACCTCTCCTATCGCCTGGAGCAGTTGTCCTCCATGAAAGTGGACCCCGACGCGCTCCACATGCCCATCGATGATCCGCGTCTGCCGGATTATCCGTTCGTTTTCATGATCGACCCTCGAAGCCTCGATCTCAGTCTCGAGGACGCGGTCATTCTGAGAAAATATCTGATGGGCGGTGGATTCCTGCTGGTCGACGATTTCTGGGGTAATGGCATGTGGAACCATCTCATGGGCGAAATGGCCAAGGTGTTTCCCGACCGCAACTGGGTCTCGCTGCCGCTGGATCATCCCATCTTCAATGTGCCGTACCCGGTGAAGATGCGGCCGCAGGTGCCAAGCGAGGACTCGGCGCATCGTACCAAGGACATGCCGGCTCCCTTCCGGACCTGGGAGGACGAAATCAGCTGGGAGGAACCCCAACCGTCCGACTACCGCGCCTTCCTGGATGACAAGGGTCGCATCATGGTCCTCGTGTGTTGGAACACCGACCTGAGTGATGGCTGGGAAGAGGAGGGGGTCAGCCAGTGGTTTTTCGAGACCTATTCCGAGAAGATGTCCTACCCGATGGGGGTCAACATCATCTTCCACGCCCTCACCCATTGAGGCCCAGCCACGGAGGCGTGGTTGGCGGAATCCCCGGCGCCCACCTCGCGTCTGCAGCCTTGGAGCCCCGCGACGCTTGGGGCAGCGTCAACCCATGTCGCTCCGGAAAATCCTGAAGACGGTCGTCGCCACCGTGGCGGGATTGCTCCTTTTGCTGGCCCTCGCCGCGGGTGGACTCTGGTGGTACTTCCACCCACGCGTGGCACGCACGGATGGGGTGGTGTACGGACAACGCCACGGCACCAATCTCACCTTGGACGTCCTGCGTCCGTCCCAGGCCAACGGGCTCGGGGTGACCGTGATGGTCAGCGGGGGGTGGCGGTCCAGTGGGCCGGGCGGGTTTCCAACCTGGATGGCAGCCCCGCTGCTGCGACGCGGGTACACCGTTTTTGCCGTATGCCATATCTCCCAGCCGGCCTCGACGGTGATGGAGATCATCGACGACATGCAGCGCGGCGTGCGCTTTGTCCGGCATCATGCCGCGGACTACGGCATCGACCCGGCTCGGATCGGAATCACGGGCGGGAGTGCCGGAGGACATCTGAGCCTGATGCTGGCCACGCGCGGCGGCCCCGGACCGGTCGATGCGAAGGATCCCGTCGACCGGGAAAGCTCCGCGGTCCAGGCCGTCGCCATTTTTTACCCCGTGACGGATCTGCTGAACCTCGGAGCCTCGACGGAGAACACCGGGGACGGCGGTCCGCCGAGGAGCTTTGTGAAAGCGTTCGGACCGCAGTCGACCAATCTCGTCGCCTGGAAGCAGATCGGACGCGACACCTCCCCGATCTACCACGTGCATACCAACATGCCGCCCATCCTGATCTATCACGGGGACGCGGATACGCTGACTCCGTTGGAGCAATCGGAGTGGTTCCAGCAGCGCGCGCGCGCGCTGGGGCAGACGGTGGAGATCGTCGTCCACCCCGGGGGAAAGCACGGCTGGCCGACCATGGTGTTCGACCTCCGGCAGTTCGGGAAGTGGTTCGATGCCCATCTCCGGCCGGGCTCTCGGTGAAGATCAGGGAGGCGACGTGAACCAGGAGAGTCTTAATCCTTGCTTCATGCGGAGCCGGTCAGGATGCCGGCCCATGAGGAGGCCCTGATGCGAGTGCTGGTGGTCGAAGACGAGCCGCGCCTGTTGCGTAATTTGTCCCGCGCGCTGCGCGAGGCCGGGTATGCCGTGGACACGGCGGAAACCGGGCCCGAGGGCCTCCAGAAGGCCCTGGACTGGGATTACGATGCGCTCGTGCTCGATATCATGCTGCCGGAATTGGATGGGTGGCAGGTGCTGGAGAAATTGCGACGCGTGAAGCGCACGCCGGTGCTCATGCTCACCGCCCGCGATGCCACGCGCGACCGGGTGCGCGGATTGGACTCCGGTGCGGACGACTACCTGATCAAACCGTTCGATCTCGAGGAACTCCTCGCCCGGTTGCGCGCCCTGATCCGTCGATCGGCGGGCCTGGCGCA
>JADLFD010000342.1 GCA_020845805.1 Verrucomicrobiales bacterium
ACGGAAGACTTGCCTTCGGATCGCCCTGCATCGACTCCGCGGACGGCACCGCTGCCCCCGAGTTGGATGCGCGCGAGGCGCCCCGCTTCGATGATCCGCGAACCCCGAATCGAGGATCGCCCATGCCGGGCGGTGCGTACGCCGACATCGGTGCGCTGGAATTTGTCGAAACCGCCACGTCGGATCTGGATCTCGTGGTCACCCATGTCTCCGGTCCCTCGGAGATCGTCGCGGGCAGTTCGGCGACGATACGCTGGACCGTGGTCAACAGGGGGTCGGGAACGGTGCGGGGAGCCTGGCATGACGCCATCGCCCTGGTTCCGTTGGAGGCGGATTCGGTGGTGGAGTCGGTGGAGGTCGCTCTGGTGGAACGATGGGGTCCGCTGGGACCCGGGGGATCGGTGGACGTCGTGGCGGAGGTTCGGGTTCCGGGCGGAACGGAAGGTGCGTGGCGCTGGGTCGTGAAGACCAACGCCCGAGGGGAGGTTTTTGAAGGCCGACTCGCTTTGAACAATCTCACCGCGGCCACGATTCGCTCGGAGCTGCGCGTGCCCGAGCTGGAGTTCGGTGCGGCGCGACGGGCCGAGTTCGCGGGTCCCGGGATTCCCTCGTGGTTCCGCTTCCGCGTCGATCCCCGCCGGGCTTTCCGTATTGAGGCCGACGCCGACACACGGACTGGCAGTTGCCGGGTCTATGCCGCCCTGGGACGGATGCCCACGGAATCGGACTTCGATCTCGTCAGCATTGCGCTGGGCTCTCCCGAAGCCCAGGTCGGTGGGTCCGCCGATGGTCGATCCGGTGACTGGTACGTGCTGGTCGTGCCCGACTCGCTCCCCGATGGGCATCTTGGGTTCGGGCTGACCGTTCGGTTGGCCGAGTTTGTCCTGCGCGAAGTAGGCCTGGCCCGTGCGGGCAACCGGGGTTCGGTGACCGTTCCCCTGCGCGGTGAGGCCTTCGAGGCTGGGTTGCAAGTGCGCCTGCGTTCACCCGACGGCCTGGTTTTCTCGGCAGCCGAGGTGGTGGTCGAGAATGAATCCAATGCGCGCGCGCGCTTTCACCTCGAGGGCGCGCCGCTCGGCGTTTACTCTGTGGTGGCGGAACAAGGCGGAGTGCGCCGTGAACGGGTCGACGTCCTTCAGGTTGTGGACGCCACCATCCCGAAGCTCGCCGTGGAGTGGATCCTGCCTGAGCGAGCCCGCGAACATCGGCCCTTTGACCTCTACCTGGTTTACAGCAACCCGGGTGACACCGACCTGCCAGTGCCGCGGCTCGCTCTCGAGTGCGCCGCAGGGTCGGGCGAGATCTGGCTTCCAGGTGAAGACGAATCCCGCTTTCGCGAGACCGCGCTGTCCTTCGTCCGACTGTCAACCGTCGACGAGGACGACGAGGACGACCAGGGTGACGAGGACCCGCCAAGGCGGCTCGCACTCGCCTCGACGCCTGTCCCTGCCTCTCCCTTGATGGCACTTACCGCCGCGACGGTTCCCACCGAGGCGGCTCCGGCCACGAATCTGGTGGCCGGCCCGCGCGTTCTGGCTCCGGGAGCGTCGCAACGTCTGCATGTGCGCGCCGCGTCGGCCCGGGGAGCGACTTCGGTGCGGTTCGAGGCTGGTGCCGCGGATGACGCAGGCACCGATTCCATCGCCTGGGAGTTGATCCATCGGGCCATCGTGCCTCCCCATCCCCATCCCCTGTGGACGAATGCCTGGCGGCACGTGATCGCGTCGGTAGGGAGCACTCAGAAGCAGTACCAGGACGCCCTGATTTCCGCCGCCGATCGCGCAGAAACCTTTGGACTCGATCTTCGCACCGAACAGGAAGTGCTCACCTTCCTCATCCAGGAAGCCTTGGAGAAGGTGCAGGAACCGCGCGTCAGCGGGCGCGTGATTCTCGGCGATACCCACCGTCCTCCGGGGCGGCAGGTGGTGGTGCTGCGCCCGGTCGGATCCTCCGCCGAGGGGCCGTTCCATCTCACCACCTCCTGGTACGATGGGACCTTTGGCGTCCGCGATGTCCCGCCCGGTGACTACGACGTTTCTGTGCAGGGACAGCTGCCGCATCCGTTGGTGCGCCTCACTGTGGGGTCTGAACCGCTGGTGGATCTGATCCTCACGCCCACCCAGCCGGCGGCGCGGCTCGAGGGTTGGCTGCGCGACGGCCCGGGAGGAGCGCCCGTGGCCGCCTTCCCGATGCTCGTCCGGGAAATCCTTGGCCATCGCAGTCACACCTGCACCACCGACGGTGAAGGGCACTATGCCTTCTCTGATCTCGAGCCTGGCACCTACCAAGTCCTCGCAGCCGATGGCACCCCGCTTACCGGAGAAGGGACGATCGTGCCCCTGCGTGGCGATCGGACCGCGCTTCGCTCGTACATCCTTGAACCTGCTCCGGGTACGGCCTGGGGCACGGTGCGCACGGCCTCTGGGAATCCTGCCGAGGGGGCGGTCGTCTCGGTGAGCCCCATCGTTATGACGGATGCCTCCGCGCCGGGGTGGGTGCGCACTGCGGTCGTGGATGTGGCCGGACAATTCACGGTGACCGGCCTCCGCTCTGGTCGCTACCGCGCCACCGCTTCGTCGTCGGAATACGGACTCACTTCCCTGATCGAGTTCCCGGTGCCGGCGGGTGTTTCGTCGACTCGCGTGGATCTCGCCTTCGGGACGCAAGAACGCCTTGCCGGCCTCGTGCGAAACTCGGACACGGATGCGGTGGTTCCCGAAGCCGTGGTGTGGCTGGATGCGCCGGGATGGCCGCTCATGACTACGCACGCGGGAGCGGATGGCAGATTCGAGTTTCCGCGGGCACCTGGTGCTCTGGCTTCGGTTGCGGCCATGGCGCGTGGATTTACGGAAGGCCGGACCGAGATCGTCCCGGGCTCGGCCGAGCGCGGAGCCGTGAAGGTGATGCTTGCACCTCGCGGATCCGTGACCGGCTACGTCCTGCGCGGCGGGAGGCCCCTGGCTCTGATGCCCGTACTCCTGTCTTTGGATTCCGGGTGGTTCCAGGAAACCACGACCGACGCCGAAGGTCGTTATGAGTTTCTCGACGTGGCTGAGAACACCTACCACCTCGGCGTTGGTGAATTCACCGGGCCGTGTCGGTGGGACGCAGACGTCACACTAAGGCGTGGCCTGCGCCATGTTCGGCGGGATCTCGACCTCGCTGCCGCGTCGTCGATTTCCGGTCGTTGCCTGGCCTCGGACGGTTCCCGTGGGTTGGCTTCCTTGACTGTATCCCTGGCCCGGGATCGGGAGGTCGTCGCCCAAACCGCGACTGACGATTCCGGCCGTTACGCGTTTCTGGTTCTCGAACCGGGCCGATATGAGATCCGGGCGGCCGGGGGGGGGGCACTTCTGCCCCCGCTCCATGACGTCGTCATCGTAGCGGGTGTCGATCAGACGGGGCACAATCTCGTCGCCTCCACGAACCGGGTACAAGTGCGCGCGGTCACTCGGACGGAAGGTCGGGCGCTGGCTCGCGCCGAAGTCACCCTCACTCAGGACGACGACATTCATGGATTCTCGCAGGCCAGAGTGGCGACGACCGATGCCGACGGACGCTGCGAGTTCGTGGACCTTCCGACTGGTCCCTACCGCGCTCGGGTCCAGGTCACGGGGTTCGCCGTCACCGAATCGCCCATCCTGGTTCCCGGGGGTGGCGAGGGGATCGATATCGCGTTGTCACCCGGCGCTGTTCTTCGCGGAGTGGTGACCGCCGAGCACGTCGGTGTGCCTGGGGTTCATGTCGTGCTGGTGGGGAGTGATGGTCGGCCCATGCTCGCTACCCAGACCGATGCCGCGGGCGCCTACTCGTTCGAGAGCGTGCCAGAAGCCTCCTTGGAACGGTGGGTCCTCCCGGAGACTCCCTGGGCGCCGGTGTTCACCACCCTGGAAGCCTTGCCGCCCGGAACCGAACGCACTTCGGACGTCGACCTGGTGGCGGTGGAGACTGGGGTTTGGTCGGGAACGGTGCGCCTGGCTGGAGGAGCCTTGGTCCCCTTTGCCTCGGTGGAATGGGTGGCGGACAACGGCCTTCCGATCGCGACCACCGCAGCCAACGGCGTGCGGGGTTTCAGGTTCCGAGATCTCCCCGTCGGTCGGGGCGAACTGGTGGCGCATGCCCAGGGGCATCCTCCGGTTCGTCTCGCGCTTCACGGAATGGAGGCCGAGCACCGAAGCGGTATCGAGCTGATCCTCCCCGCCGCGGCGGCCCTCGTCTGGACCCCGGAGGCGGTGGCGGCCCTGGCTTCCACGAGTCCGCGACACAGATCAGGGATCGGCTTGCACGGGCTGGGAGACCTTTTCGCCGGCAGAGTGGGTGACTTTATGGCGGGTGAGGTATGGCCCGAGTTCTTTGGCGGTGACTACGGCATGCAGCCGCCGCAGTTCTACCTGGACCAGCAGGCGATTGACTTGGAGGCGCACCTGGGACTTTACGAAGCCGCGCTGGATCAGTCGAAGACCTCGTGCAGCGGGGTGGCCCTGGGTTGGGACCAGTGCAAGTCCGCCTCCACCTTCGCTTTCCAGGCTGAACGCGAGTGGAACGAGGCCTATCGTGCCATGCGCGCCATGAACAGCGCCAACTCGGGCCTCGTCCTCACGCGCGCCACGGTGGTGGCCCTGAAGACCTGGAAGCTCGCGCTGGGCATCGGCAAATTCCAAAAGCTGCTTAACGGACCCGAGACCGCACTCGAGACCGGCCTGGCGGACGGAATGGGAACCGTGCTCAACGCTGACAGTTTCATGCGGTCCCAACTCATCCGAGGAGACTATACGGATGTGGGCGGATGGCTCGCGGGCGTAGGCACCGGCATCAATCTCGCCCAGACGTACGGGGTGTCCGAGTTGACCAAGAATCGTCTTAAAATCGCCGGTTTCGTCCGTGAGTTCGCCGCCCTCGGCAAGGACGTGTACGAAGGCTACTACGAGTTGCAGGCGCTGAATCACAACGTCGACGGAGGGCTGTCCGCCTATCTCGCCGCCAGCGACAACTACTTCCGCGCGCTCGCGCAGTACCAGGAAGGACTGAACCTGATGCGAGCCGGGCTGGCGGACTGTCGGACCGGCGGCGGCACGCAAGCTGGACCGCCTCCCGTGGGAGGCTTGGACTCCGTCGCGAGCGGGGCTGTTCCCGTGGTGCGGAGTCACGACCCGAACGACAAGTCGAGTCTCACCTCGGGCGTGGGTCCGTTCCTGCGTCCTGGCCAGCCGATTCTCTACACCATCCGGTTTGAGAATGTCGCCTCCGCCAGCGCACCGGCCCAGGTCGTCCGTATCACTGACCCGCTGGACTCGGCACTGGACTGGGCGTCATTCCAACCCGTTGCCGTGGCGTTCAATGGGGCTCTCCTCGACGTGCCTGAGGGGGTGCGGAACTTCCATGCCACCACGCGCGTCGCCACCGATTCGTACCCGGTGGATGTCTCGGTGTTCCTGGATCCGAAGCGGGGTGTGGTCACCTGGCTGATGCGCTCGATCGATCCGGTGACGGGCGATTTGCCCGAGGATCCACTCGCCGGATTTCTCCCGCCGAATGATGCCGAAGGTGCCGGCGAGGGGTTCGTCAGTTTCAGCATCCGGCCGCGGGAGGGAATCGCCGACACCCTGAGCCTCACCAATCAGGCCACCATCGTGTTCGATGTGAACCCCGCCATCCTGACTCCCACGGTGACCAACCGAATTGACGCCACCCCGCCGGTCAGTCGCGCGCGGGTGATCGCCGTGGATCGGCGGTCCGTCCGGCTGGCCTGGGATTCAGACGATGCCGGGGGATCTGGCGTCGGCCAGTTCGATGTTTTCGTCGCGCGGGACGGCGGAACCTTCGCCCCGTGGCTGTGGGGCACGACGCAGAGGGAGGCCGACCTGACAGTCGAGCCCGGTTCGAGTATCGCGGTCTACACCGTCGCTACCGACGCGGCGGGAAACCGCGAAATGCCACCCGTACCAGCCGACGTCTCGATCGTCCTCGCGCCGGAGTTGGTGCTGGTCGAGACGCAGCCCGTGCTCCTTCGTTGGGCGACGGTCCCCGGCCGGGCCTATCGGATCGAGCGCACAACGGATCTCGGGTTGCCGGCCGGGTGGGTCGATGTCTCGGGTCCGATCGTCGCGACGGGAGTCATGGCGGAGTTCCGGGATGTGAGCGTCAGGGATCGGACCTTCTATCGGCTGATCCAGCTACCGTCGACGAGCCTACCCTGAATCGTGCCGCCGTGACCCTTCCCGAGATGGGAAATGGGGCAAGGGAGAGCTGAGCCGGGGCGCGGCCCCTCGTTGTCTGGGGAGCTGCAATTGAGACCGAGCAGGCGGGGTGCGGGGAATCGTGTGGTGGGGCCACGCCTGGGTATTTGAGGTTGATTTCAGATCGGTCGATTGCCGTGGCGGACGGTGGTCGTTGTTCGGAACAGGACCGCGCCGGCGAGGGCGCGGTCCGGCGTTGCGGATCGGGGAACTCTACGATGGCGGTTCTGGGTCTGAAGCGGAGGCATTGTCAGCAGATTGGCATGAGTTGGCATGCGGCAAGCTCCACCGCCCACGTTCCGATGCGACCTGATCGTCAGGCAACCAAGGGTTCCTGCGGTTTCACGCTCATTGAATTGCTGGTCGTGATTGCGATCATCGCGATCCTGGCGGGTTTGCTCCTGCCCGGTTTGAGTCGTGCCAAGGGAGCGGCGCAAGGAGTCAAGTGCTCGAATAACCTGAGGCAAATCGGACTGGCGCAATTGATGTACGTCCAGGACTTCACGGCGTACACCGTCTGCTTCGAGTTGGGCGTTACGGGGCCCACCAATCGGCACTGGTCCCAGAAGCTCGAGCCTGAGAGACTGTCCGAGAGGTCGGTTTGGCAACAAAGACAGCCGAGGAAAGCGTTCTGACCATGGTGCATGTTGAACATGAGTAATGAGTTGACATGGCGCCGAGGAGGCGTTGGCCACACTTCGCGGCAGCGCTGTCGGGGCGATGCAAAATCCGTCCTACGACACCGATCTCACAGAGTCGCAATGGCGACTGATCGAGCCACTTTTCCCGGCACGCAAACCCATGGGACGGCCGCCAACACCTCTGCGGGCGCTGCTCAATGGCGTCCTCTATATGGTGAAGAGCGGAT
>JADLFD010000343.1 GCA_020845805.1 Verrucomicrobiales bacterium
GGCTGGATCGTGGCGGGGCTGAGCATCACGTTCCTCGGGTTCGACCGCAGCATCTCCATGTTCTACCTGACGATCGGTGCGGGCTTGCTGCTGGGGCTTTTCAGCTTCGCGCTGCCGCACACGCCTCCGACGGCTTCCGGCCCGGTGTCCGCCCGGCAGATCCTGGGCCTGGACGCCCTGGTGATGTTCAAGGACAAGTCGTATCTCACCTTCATGATCGCGTCGGCGCTGATCTGCATTCCGCTCGCGTTCTACTACCAGATCACGAGCCGGGTGGTGGAGATGACCGGGCTGCCGATTGGTCAGACCATGTCGTACGGGCAGATGTCCGAGATCTTCTTCATGGTGGTGATGCCGCTCTTCTTTGCGCGGCTGGGGGTCAAGTGGATGCTGGCGGTGGGGATGCTGGCGTGGGTGGTGCGCTACGCTCTGTTTGCCATGGGCGCGCCGGATGACGTCCGCTGGATGATCATCGTGGGCGTGCTGCTGCACGGCATCTGCTACGACTTCTTCTTCGTGACCGGCCAGATCTACACCGACCAGGTGGCGCCGCGGCAGGTGCGGGCCCAGGCGCAGGGCCTGCTGGTGATGCTCACCCTGGGCTTGGGCATGTTCCTGGGCGCGCAGGTGGCGGGCAAAATCGAGGCCCAGCATACCCCCGACCGTTCCAAGCAGCTCGCCGCCCAGGTGGTGGCCAAGACCGCGGAGCGGACCCAGGCCGAGGCGAAATTCGCCGCCGCCGGCGCAGCCGAGAAGTCGGCTCTTGAGGCCCAGGTGAAGTCGTTGGACGCGGAGGTGGTCTCGCTGCGCAAGCAGGAGCTGAAGGCCATCGAATGGAAACCCCTGTGGATGAAGCCGGCCCTGTTCGCCGGTCTGGTCATGCTGGGTTTCCTGGTGGTGTTCCGTAATCCGGCGAGGAATTCCAAAGCCGCCTGATCCAGCCCCCTCATCGCGCAAACTTACTAGAAACCGCTTTGGCTCCCTGATTTCCTCAATCCCCATGACCATGAAGCCGACCATGGACCGCCGTCAGTTCCTCAACCAAACCGTCGCGTGGGCGGCGCTCGCTGGAGTGGCGACGCCCGGAACGCTGCTCGCGGACGGCCCTGCGCCGAAGGCCGAGAGCAAGCTGTTCCGCATCTCCCTGGCCGAGTGGTCGCTGCACAAGGCGCTTTTCGCCAAGCAGATGGATCACATGGATTTCCCGCGCGTGGCGAAGCTCGACTTCGGAATCCATGGCATCGAGTTGGTCAACCAGTTCTTCAAGGACAAGGCCCAGGACCGCAAGTATCTGGCGGCGTTCAAGCAGCGGGCGAACGATCTCAACGTGCGCTGCCTGCTGATCATGATCGACGGCGAGGGCGCGCTGGGGGATCCGGATGCCAAGAAGCGCACGCAGGCGGTGGAAAACCACTATCGCTGGGTGGAAGCGGCGCAGTTCCTTGGATGTCATTCCATCCGGGTCAATGCCGAGACCAACAGTGCGGGCAGCTTTGAGGAACAACAGAAGCGTGCGGCCGACGGCCTGCGTCGGCTTTCCGAATTCGCCGGCAAACGGGGGCTGAACGTGATCGTCGAGAACCACGGGCACCTCTCCTCCAACGGGGCGTGGCTGGCGGGGGTGATGCGCGAGGTGGGGCTGCCGAACTGCGGCACGCTGCCGGATTTCGGCAACTTCAACATCTCGCCGACGGAGGTTTACGACCGCTACCGCGGCGTGCAGGAGATGATGCCCTACGCCAAGGCGGTGAGCGCCAAGTCCAACGACTTCGACGAGTTGGGCAATGAGTCGCACACCGACTACCGACGCATGATGCGCGTCGTGCTGGAGGCGGGCTATCGCGGCTGGGTGGGGATCGAGTACGAGGGCGACAAGCTCAGCGAGAACGAAGGCATTCTGCACACCAAGTGGCTGCTGGAGCAGATTCAGTCCGAGTTCGCCTCGCAGTACGCCTGACGTGACGCCGGTTCCGGTTTTACTCGCGGGCGCGACGGGATCGGGAAAGTCCGCCGTGGCCCTTCACTTCGCCCCGCTCGTGCGGGGCGAAATCGTCTCGGTGGATTCCATGCAGGTGTTCCGCGGTTTGGACTTGGGGACGGCCAAGCCTACGGCCGCGGACCGTGCGCTCGTCCCTCACCACCTGCTGGATCTCGTTTCGCCCGGGGACGCCTTCGATGTCGCGCAATGGTTGGAGCAGGCCAGATCGGCCGTGGAGGGGATTCAGCGGCGCGACGCATGCCCCATCCTATGCGGAGGAACCGGGCTGTACTTCAGCGCCTGGTTGAGGGGTTTGGATGCGCCCGCTCCCGGGGATGTGCGGGTGCGGACGGAACTCGAAGCCACCCCGCTTCCCCGACTGCTGGAGGAACTCCAGCGAACGGACCCGGTGACTTATGCCCGCATCGATCGCGCGAACCCGCGACGCGTGGTGCGCGCGTTGGAAATCGTGCGCGTGACGGGCGCCCCGGTTCGGCGTGAGGTGGTCGCGATGGGGCCACCCGCCCCCGAGCGCGGTCGGTTGGTGACGTTGCATCGGGAGCCGGCGGATTTGCGGCGGCGCCTCGATCAACGGGTGGATCATATGTTCGAGGCTGGGCTGGTGGCGGAGGTGCGGGGCCTTCTGGCGCAGCCGGGAGGGCTGGGTCGCACGGCGTCGCAGGCGATCGGATATCGCCAGGTCCTGGAGCATCTTCGTGGCGAACGCGGTTTAGAGGCCACGGTGGCGGAAGTGAAGTCGCGCACGTGGCAGTATGCGCGGCGGCAGGGAACCTGGTTTCGCAATCAGTTCCCGTGGGCCGACGTGCTGGAGGTGCCGGAACGCGAGTCGCCCGAGGTCACGGCGACGAGGTTGATTACCCTGCTTCGAACCGACTCGGCTTCGAAAGAAGCGTGCGCGTCGACGCGGACGTGAGTCCGCGCTGGATGGCGTTGGCAGATCGGGTTGCGGGAACGGATGAGCGAGCGCCGTCTCATGACGGCGGCTACGGAACGAGGAGGTACCCGCGGATGTGAAGTCCGCGCTGAATGGCGTTGGCAGATCGGGTTGCCGGAACGGATGAGCGAGCGCCGTCTCACGACGGCGGCTACGGAACGAGGAAGTACCCGCGGACGTGAAGTCCGCGCTGGATGGCGTTGGCAAATCGGGTATGCCGGAATGGATGAGCGAGCGCCGTCTCACGACGGCGGCTATGGAACGAGGAGGTACCCACGGATGTGAGTCCGCGCTGGATGGCGTGGCGAACCGGGTTGCGGGAACGGATGAGCGAGCGCCGTCTCACGACGGCGGCTGCGGAACGAGGAAGTAGCCGCGGACGTGAGTCCGCGCTGGATGGCGTTGGCAAATCGGGTATGCTGGAACGGATGAGCGAGCGCCGTCTCACGACGGCGGCTGCGGAGAGTCGGTTACTCGAGTTGGCCCGACTCCAGCTTCTCGAGTACCTCGGGATCCCGGACATCGACCCAGCGGCCCTCGATCTCGAGTCCGGCCAGGCGATGCCCGGAAGCGAGGTAGAGGGTGATGGCATCGGTGAGTTCGTACTCGCCGCGCGGTGATTTTTGCAGGCGCGCGGTGCACTCGTAGAGGGCGGGGCGGAAGATGTAGATGCCCGCGTTGTAATAGAGGGGCGCGCCGGGTTGCAGGAGCCCGGTGTCGCGGAGTTCCTGGATCTGCGCCGCGGAAGGTTTCTCCACGACGCGCGTCAGGCAGAAGGCAGGGTCGAAGAAGTTGAGCCCGCCCTTGGTGACATCCTCGCCGTGGGTGACCGTGATGACGCCGTCGAACCGATCCTGCCGGAAGCGTTCGATCATGCGCCGGTAGGTTTCCGGGCGAACAAGGATGTCGCCGTAGGTGAGGAGGAAATCGTCAGGGCCGACGAACGCCTTGGCGTATTCGGGGGCCTTGCCGGTACCGTCCTGCACCTCCTGGCGAGCGTACACGACGCGGATGCCCCACCGGGAGCCGTCACCGAAGTGGGCTTCGATGACCTCCGCACGCCAGCCCGTGATGATGCAGACCTCGCGGATCCCCGCGTCGATGAGCCCGGTGATGATGTGTTCGAGGATGGGCCGACCCTGGACCCGCAGCATGGGCTTGGGGAGTTCCTGGGTCAGTTCACGCATGCGCGTGCCCTTACCGGCGGCGAGGATGACGGCCTTCATCGGGCGAGAGCGGATCGGTTCACGCACCGAACTTGGCGAACATGCGGGCATTGGCCTGCATGAGGCGGATGAGGTGCTTGGCCTCGAAGATTCCGAGCGAGCCGAGGTTGGCGCCGGTCTCGGTGAAACGATCGAGCTTGTCCCACCCGCACGTGGCGGAGTTCAGCAGGACGGGCTGCGGGTGCCACGAGTGGCCGCTCAGGGCGCATGGGGTGGAGTGATCGCCAGTGATGGCGATGACGTCGGGTCGTTTGGCGAGGAGGATGGGGAGAGCTGCGTCGAACTCCTCGATGGCCTTGACCTTGGCCGCGAAGTTGCCGTCCTCACCGGCCTTGTCGGTGTATTTGAAGTGGACGAAAAAGAAGTCGTAGTCGTCGTAGACTTCGACCGCGCGTCGGAATTGTTCGGCGATGTTCTGGGGTCCGTCGATGCGCGTCATGCCGACGAGCTGGGCGAGGCCCTTGTACATGGGATAGACCGCGAGGGCGGCGGCGCGCAGGCCGTAGCGTTCCTCGAAGGTGGGGATATGCGGCTGGTGCGCGATGCCGCGCAGGAGGAAGCCATTGGCCGGGGTCTGATCCTTGAGCAGGGGCAACGCGAGCTTGTAGAAATCGGCGACGAGCTTGGCGGCCTTCTTCTGCTTCGCGGACTTCGGGTCCTCGGGTTTGGCGGGGGCGATGGGGAGGTTTTCGCGGCCGGGATCGGTATCGGAGAGCGGGCCTTCGAGCCCGGCGCCGCGGAAGACGATGACGAAGCGATGTTCCTTGCCGGGCTGGATGATGACCTGGGTGGTGCCGATGCGGGTGATCTTGCGGCTCAGGATGGCGCAGAGTTTCTCGCAGGTCTCGGTGGGGATGCGGCCGGCGCGGCGATCGGTGACGAGTCCAGCGGCGTTGAGCGTGCAGAAGTTGCCGCGGACGGCGACGTCGCCGCCCTTGAGTGCCAAGCCGAGGCCGAGCGCCTCGATGACTCCACGACCGACCTCAAACTGGAGCGGGTCGTAGCCGAAGAGGGCGAGGTGCCCGGGGCCGCTGCCGGGAGTGATCCCGGGGGCGACGGGGATCATGCGGCCTTGGGCCGAATCCTTGGAGAGGGCGTCGAGGTTGGGGGTTTGGGCGGCCTCGAGCGGCGTGAGGTACCCCTGGTCACGGGTGGCGATATCGCCGAGGCCGTCCATGACCAGCAGGGCGATTTTGGCGCCGTTTTTGACCTGAAGTTTGGAGTACGCCTGATCCTGAAGGTTCGAAATGTCGGATTTCACAGTAGCCATGTCACATTCTCCGGGGGAGGGCTGGCCTGGATCGGGGGTAGGGTACCCGGCCAGCCCGGGTGCGGAGGCTGTTGGAGACGCGGCGAGTCGTCAACGGTTTGATGATTACGTTAGGGGAGCGGAATAGGGGGTGCGCACGAAGCGGGTAGTGGGCAGGAGGTGAATGTCGCTTTGGCGGCCTTGTTCTGGCGAACTCGTTTCTGGCGAACTCGTGAGGTTGGTGGCGGGTCCTGGCCCTTTCGCCGTGGGTCCGTCCCTGGTGCGTGCACCTGCCGGGGGGGGCATTGCGACGCCGACCAGAGCCTTCGGAAGGCTTACCCGGCCGGGGGTCAGGCTCCCGCACCAGGGGGTTTCGCGGTTTTGGAGATGTAGTCCGCGAGCGGGCCAACGAGAGTCAACTTGTCGGCGTCCAGCCCTTCCAAGTCTACTGTGATCGCGAACTCCCGTTCGATCTCAGAGATCAGCTCCATGAGCCCAAGGGAGTCGATCACTCCCTCCAGGAGGAGATCGAAATTCTCGGGCACCGTGGCGGCAACCAGACCGCGCTGGCGGAAAGGTTCTGGATATCGGCGAACGATCAGTTCCTTGATGGAGGTGCTGGACAGGGAGGTCATGGGGAATTGGCGAGGATCTTTAGAAGGGCTTTCCGATCGTACTTTCCGTTGCTGTTCAGCGGGAAAGAGGGAAGGCAATGGAGGCGGCGTGGGGTCATATAGGTGGGGAGCCGCGCCGCGACTTGAGCCAGCACCGCGGACTCGTCCACGGATTCAGTCTGAAGAAACGCTTCGATACCGCCGGCGCCGCTCGGGTTGAGCGGCCAGCCCAGGGCGATCACGGCGTCGACTCCCGAGGCGTCACGCAAGGCGGCTTCGACCTCACCCAGCTCCACCCGGTGCCCAAGCACCTTAATCTGATTGTCCATGCGTCCCAGGTAGATCAGCGGTTGGCCGGCGGCGGGGCGGCGGACGCGGTCCCCGGTGCGATAGAAAACCTCCGTGCGGCCTCGCGGGCGGACAAAGGCAGCGTTGGATCGTTCGGGATCCTTCCAATAGCCGAGGCTCAGCTGCGGGCCGGTCATCAGGAGTTCCCCTTCTTCACCCGGTTGGACTTCGGTGAGGTCTTCGGCGGCCACGAGCACGGACATGCGGTCCAATGGTTCACCGATGGGGACAACACCGTGTTCTGCCTCCTCTGGGGAGCGGTTCGAGTGCCATTGGTAGGCGGTGCAAGCAATGGTCAGCTCGGTGGGGCCGTAGAGGTTCTCAATCACCGACTGCGGGGCGGCCGACTCCCAAGCCTTCACGACCTCGACGGGAAGCGGCTCACCGCAAAAAAGGCTGAGCCGAAGGGACGGATACATGCCTGGTTTGAGCACACCAAACCGCTTCATGAACACCGCGGTTGAGGGGACGGAAAACCAGACCGTCAACTTCGAGTCGCGGATGAACCCGCCCGGCTTGAGCAGCGCTTTGGAGGTCGGGCAGCAAAGGCAAGCACCCGCCTCCCAGGTGACAAACATGTCGTGAGCGGAGAGATCAAAGGTCATCTCGAAGGTCTGCGAACAGCGATCGACCTCGCTCATCTGGTGTCGCGCTGCGATGGCCTGGACGTAGTGTCTGACGTTGGATTGAGATACGAGGACGCCCTTGGGCATTCCTGTGCTCCCGGAGGTGAAGAGAAGATAGGCGTAATCCGTGTCCGGAACTCGAGGTGCTGCCAGCGGGGTCGTGGTCTCGATCTCGGACCGAGACACGATACGGTGCTGAGGATAGGTCCGCCTCAGCTCGTCCACATCCTCCACATCGGGCAGGAGGACAACCTTCGAAGTGGTCGCTGACTGGAGGACCGCAGGCAGCAGTGGCAGGCAGTTCTGGTCGACGATGATGGCCACCGCCTCGGAGCTGAGCAGCATGTAGGCGCTGCGGTCCGTCGGAAAGGCGGGATTCAGGGGGAGATAGCCGTGGCCGCGATGAAGGGCCGCGAGCACTCCCAGGTAAGCCGTCAACGAACGGGAAGCGAAAACGGCCGTGAATGCGTGCGACCCCTTGGGATCCTCGCGTAGCAGGGCAGCCGCCAAGCGCAGTGATCGCTCGGCGAGCTCCTGGTAGCTGTATTCCTTTTCCTCGACCCAAAGCGCGGGACGGTCGGGGTACGACTTCGCCGCCGACCAAAATCCCGAGATTAATCCGGAAATGCGATTCGCAGAATGCATTGACATGAATTACTCGGCGATATGGTTATCGGACTAAACCAAATAAAATGAGCCAACGAAGACCGGTCTTGGGCCAGCACCCCGATCGGTTGGCCTAGGTGGGCACAGCCTGCCTTCCCGAGACGGGCAATTCAGGCTACGGAGAGGGGCTTGGCACTGCAACTCCTTTCCCCAAAGGCGCACTGACGTAGGCTGAGCCAGGCCAGGCCCCCGGTCAGATCTTGACCATCCGGGTCAGGGCCTGGACGCGGTCGCGGACCTGGGCGCGAGTGACCTTGTCGGTGCGGGCGAGTCCGAACCCTTCACAGCAGAAGGAGGCCACCACCGACCCGTGGATCATGGCGGCACGAAGGTTGCGTTCGATGCCTCCCTTGGCCTGGGCGAGGTAGCCCATGAGCCCGCCGACGAAGGAGTCGCCGGCGCCGGTGGGGTCCACGACCTTGGCCAGGGGGAAGGCGGGGCACAGGAACAATCCGTCCGGACCGCTGTGAATGGACCCGTGGGAACCGAGTTTGACGATGATGTGTCGCGGTCCCATGCGGTGCAGGCTGCGGATTCCCTGCAGGACGCCGTCCTCACCGGTGAGAGCGCGGGCTTCGCTATCATTCAGGACGAAGGCATCGACGCGTTTGAGCAGGCGCTTGAGGGAGGGGAGCGCGATGTTGATCCAGAGGTCCATCGTGTCGGCGACGACGAATTTGGGTTGGCGCACCTGGTCGAGCACGTGGTGTTGGAGGTCGGGACCGATATTGGCGAGCAGCACGAACGGCGTGTCGCGCAGGGAATCGGGGAGATCGGGGGAGAAGGTGGCGAACACGCCGAGCTCGGTGGCGAGCGTGCGGCGGTTGTTCATGTTGACCTCGTATTCTCCTGACCAATGGAAGGTGGTGCCTTCGCGGATCTGGAGTCCTTCCACGTTGATGCCGTGGCGCCGGTAGAGGGCCAGGTACTTCTTGGGAAAGTCGGTGCCGACGATGCCGATGAGATTGACGGGGGCGA
>JADLFD010000344.1 GCA_020845805.1 Verrucomicrobiales bacterium
GGTCCCACCACCGCGTCGAGCGGCGGGGTGAAGAGCGCCGAGGCGATGGTCTCGATGCGTGTGGCCAGGTGCCAGCCGTCGGCGTGCTGGATCTGCTCCTGCAACTCGGCGAGCTCGGCTTCGGAACCTTCGCCCGCCTCGTAGCGACGGATCGCCTCACGGAGGTCCTGCGCCCCGGCCTCAATGTTCTCCCGCACCGTTTTCTCGCCATCGAGCTCGAACTCCTGCGGCAAATACCCCACGCGCAATCCGCGCCGGAGGGACACCTCCCCGGCATCGGCGTGCCCCTCCCCCGCGATGATGCGCAGCAAGCTGGTCTTGCCGCATCCGTTGCGTCCCACCAACCCGACCTTCTCGCCCGCCCCCACCGACAGCACCACGCCGTCGAGCAGCACCTGGTGCCCGAACGAGAGCTTCACCTCGCTCACTGATAGCAATGCGGGTCCGGCACTCATGCGATAGGGGATCGAACACAAACGGGGTTGGGACGCCTGGAATTCATGAAAAAATGTGACCCCGGCACGGCGCGAACGGGAGGTTGGATCCCTTCACACCCGGCGGCAGGGGCGCCCACTGTGCCGAGGCACCACCCTCCGCGCCAACCGAAACGTCAGCGCCACAAGTCCCCGCCGATTCGGGCATTGCGTTCGCATCCTGAGCCACTACGGTCCGCGCATGCTCTCCGACTCCGTCCGCCCCACGGCTGCGTCGTGCCCGGAATGCCCTCCCGTCTCGCGTCGCTCCTTCCTGCGTCAGGCCGCGGTCGGCGCTGGCATGGCTTCCACCATCCTGCGCGGCATGCCCGCGGCCGCCGCCAGCGGCGCTCCGGCCCCGCGTTCCGAAACGCTGGTTTCGACGTTGTACAAGTCGTTGAGCGAACCGCAGCGCAAGGCGCTGTGCTTTGGCTTTGCCGACCCGTTGCGCAGCAAGGTCGACAACAACTGGCATATCGTTTCTCCGCGGGTCGACGAGGTGCTGAATCGGGACCAGCAGGCGCTGGTGCGCGAGATCTTCCTCCACCTGCACCGCGAGGAGTACGCAAGCTCGATCCTGAAGGCTACCGAACACGACAATGGCGAACGCGGCCTCGGCGCCTGTTCCGTCGCGCTCTTCGGCGAACCAGGGACCGGGAAGTTCGAGTTCGTCCTGAGCGGCCGTCACGTGACTCGTCGCTGCGACGGGGATTCGGTGGAGGGCGCCGCCTTCGGCGGCCCGATCTTCTACGGCCACTCCCCGCTCACCGACGACGAGGCGCCAGACCATCCGCAGAATGTGTATTGGTACCAGGCACGCCGCGCCAACGAGGTCTTCCAGGCGCTCGACGGCAAGCAACGCGACCTTGCCCTTCGGCCCAAGGGACGTCGCGAATCCGGCAGCAGCACGGTGCGCCTCAAGGGCAAGCCCGGCGGGCTCGAAGGCATCCCGTTCTCCGAACTCACACGCGACCAGCGCGAGCTGGTTCAGAAAGTCCTCGCCGATCTCCTGGCCCCGTTCCGGAAAGAGGATGCCGACGAGGCCATGAAGTGGGTTTCCGCCGGTGGTCTCCACGACCTGCACCTCGCCTATTTCAAGGACGACGATCTCGGGAACGACGGGATCTGGGATGTCTGGCAGATCGAGAGTCCAAGCATGGTCTGGTACTTCCGTGGCGCGCCGCATGTGCACACCTGGGTGAACATCATGAGCCCCGCGGCGGCGACAGCGGCGGCAGGGGCCGCTACGGGAGCGTGACCTGCCCGCACAATGCGGCGCGCCGGGCGCCGGTGGTCTCGGGAAGATTCCCCGGGCGTCGCAACAGGCGTTCCCGCGCGAGCAAGGCGAACGCGGCTCCCTCCACTGTGCTGCTGGGCCAACCCCACTCGTCCGAGGTGACCACCGGAGCGTGGCCGACACGTTGGTCGATCGCCGCCTGGATCGCGATGCGCAGCACGGGGTTTCGGGCGCCGCCACCGCACAACACCACGGTGTCGGGACACCCGGGCAAATGCCGTGCGTAATTCTCAGCCACGGTCGCGGCAGTGAAGGCGGTCAGGGTGGCGAGCCGATCCGGCAGGCTCGCCGATTCCCGGTTGAGATCGCGTGACATCGATTCGAAGGCGCGAGCGCCGTAGCGTTCGCGGCCCGTGCTCTTCGGAGGGTGCGCCCGCAGAAAGGCGTCCGCCCGCAACCAGCGCTCGACGAGTCTCCAGATGGGCTGCCCGCGCGCGGCGCAGCGCCCATCCCGATCATAGGTCTTCACCCCGCCGCTCGACTCCATCATCGCGGCGTCGAGCAGCATGTTCGCTGGGCCGGTGTCGAAGGCGAGGATCCGGGGCGCGGAGCCGCTCCTCCAGTCGAGGGAGGTCACATTGCCGATGCCCCCCAGATTCTGCACACAGACGTGCGCTCCACGGCGCGCCCAGGCGCGGAGATGAAACAGCGTGGCCAGCGGCGCCCCCTGCCCTCCAAGCGCGAGGTCCATGGCGCGGAAGTTGGACACCACGGGTACTCCCAGCGCCGCCGCCAGGTAGCTGGCCTCACCGATCTGCAAAGTGGCGGAGGAACCGCGGGACGCGTGATGGTAGACGGTCTGCCCATGCACCCCCAGGGCCTGAACCCGTGTGTTGGCGAGACAGCGCACCGCCTGACGCGCGTACCAGCGCCCCAGGTCATGATGCAACTGGCCGAGTTCCCAGGCGGTCGATTCCCCGGCGGCGCACCGCAGCAACCGGTCCCGCAGGCGCGCGGGATAGCGAACCGACCAGGACTCCTTCAGTCGCGGTGTTTCCCCACGGAACGACACCAGCACCAGGTCGAGTCCGTCCACGCTCGTGCCGGACATCAGGCCCGCCACGCTCGCGAACCGACCAGTCGTCTCCAAGGGCATCGGGTGGGAGCGGTCGGGCGAGCTATTCGGGCTCCTGCTGGGAGATGCAGTGGAAGGATCCCAGGCCCCAGATGAGCTCCATCGAATCCACTCCCACCACCCGGTGCGCCGGCATCTCCCGCTGCAGGATCTCGAGCGCGCGCGCGTCCTGGGGATCCCCGTAGGTGGGAACGATCACCTTGCCGGTGGCGATGTAGAAGTTGGCATAGCTGGCCGGCAGTCGCTGGCCCTCGTACTCGATGCGCCGAGGCATGGGCAGGGACACCACCTTCAACGCCCGTCCGTCCTGATCGCGCATGGAGCGCAGACGTTCCAGGTTCTCTTGCAGCGGCGCGTGGTTGGGATCCGCGGGATCCTCCTCCACCACCGTGACCACGGTCGTGGGGTTGATGAACCGTGCGAGATCGTCGACGTGCCCGTCGGTGTCGTCGCCCTCGATGCCATCCCCGAGCCAGAGGATCTGAGTGACCCCCAGGTAGTCGCGCAGCTTCTGCTCGATCTGCACCTTGCTCAGCGTGGGGTTGCGATTGGGGTTCAGCAGGCAGCTTTCGGTGGTGAGCAGGGTTCCCTCGCCATTCACATCGAGGGCGCCGCCTTCCATGATGATCCCCGGTGAGAACAACGGCAGCCCGCGAAGCGCGGCCACGTGACGCGGCACCGCATCGTCGAGATCACAGGGCGGGTACTTGCCTCCCCAGGCGTTGTAATCCCAGTCCACCACCGCGCGTTCCCGGCGACCTTCGCGCGTGCGCGCCAGGAACACCGGGCCGTGATCGCGACACCAGGGTTCGTAGGCGGGGAAATGATGGAAATGCACGCGCGCCAGCGGACAGCGTAACTGGGTCAGGAGACCTCGGACCCAAGCCTCCATGTCGGCGTGCCAAACGTTGATGTGAACCTCCTCCACCTCGGTCAGCTCGCGAATGAACGCGGCGTAGACCGCCGGGACGGTGTCGTATTTGTCGGGGAAACTGATCCCCTCCGGCCGCGGCCAGGTCAGCCAGGTGGCATGGTGTCGGGCCCATTCGGCGGGCATGCGCCACCCGTCGGCGGCCGGGGTTCCCGGGGTCCAGAGATTGGCATTCATCGGGGAATCGATCAGGGGAGCGGAACCGGGCGCGCGGCGATCAGGAGTCGATACCATTCCTCGCGCGAGAGCGAGAGATCGGCGGCGGCGGCGGCTTCCCGGATGCGGGCAGGATCGGTACTGCCCACGATGGGCATCACGCCGGCGGGGTGCTTGAGCAGCCAGGCCAGGGCCAGCGCAGTGCGCGTGGTGCCGCGTGCGTGGGCCATGGTCGCCAACTCGGCCTGAATGCGAGCGGTGTCGTAACCCTCCTGCGAAGGCAGGACCCGCCGCGACCCGTCCCCCAGCTTGCCGCCCGCCAGCGGGCTCCAGGCCATGAGCGTCATCGACTCGGCCAGGCATTGGTCCAACGTCCCGTCTTCCAGTGGCGCGAGGTGCGCGAGGCTGAACTCCACCTGGTTCACCACCAGCGGCCCCTTCCAGGCACGCTGAAGCGCAGTGACCTGCGACGGCCGGAAATTCGAGACGCCGAACTCGCGCACCTTGCCGCTGCGCTGCAAGGCGTCAAAGGCCGCCGCGACCTCCGCGGGATCCATGAGGTAGTCCGGGCGGTGCAACTGGTAGATATCCACGGTCTCCACCCGCAGCCGGCGCAGGGACTGCTCGCACGACGCCACGATGTGCTCGCGGGAGAAATCATAGCGGTACGGGGCACCGGCGGGATCGTTTGGACGCCGGATGCCGCACTTGGTGGCGATCACCATGCCGGCGCGCAGGGAGGGCGTCGCCTCCAGCACGCGGCCGAAGATCGTCTCGCACACTCCCTGGCAGTAGATGTCCGCGTGATCGAAGAGCGTGTACCCCGCGTCGATCGCGGCATGGACCGCACGCATGCCCGCGGCCTCCCGCTCCGGCGTGAGCTCCGTGGGATCCCAGGTGCCAGCGAGACGCCAGCAACCATAGGCCAGGCGGCTCGCGCTCAAGGCACCACTTCCGATTCGGACGGATTGCATCGGCGCGGAGTTAACCGCTTCGCCGACGTTCGGCAACGCTTTTGACGAACGCACATCAGAACGCTCATCAGACTCGTCTGGAGTGGAGTGCCTCGGCATCCTCGACGCATGCCTCGCGCTCGCGCCACGCGACCCGCCCTGCTGATCGCCGCCGTCCTGATGGCCTTTACCACTGACAACCTGCGAGCTCAGACGGGCCCGGCCGTGGCGCGGTGGTCCACTTCCCTGGACGGCCGAGCCAGCCTGGCTCCCGAACCGACGGCTCAGTTCCAGGAAACCCCTCCAGTCGGCGATGCCCTGATCGAGATCGACGAGGCGCGTACCGGCCAGACCCTCCTGGGACTCGGCGCTTCGCTGGAACCCAGCACCTGCTCCAATCTCGCGCGGCTACCTGCAGACCGCCGTACCCGCACCCTGGAATCCCTGGTCAGCCCGGAACACGGCATCGGGATGAACCTCATGCGGCTTTGCATCGGCTCCCCCGATTTCACCGGGGATCCGTGGTATTCCTACCTCGACCTCCCCCCGGGCGAGACCGATCCCGAGCTGAAACGCTTCTCCATCGAGAAAGATCGCGCATACCTGCTGCCGGCCATCCGGGAAGCCCTCCGGATCAACCCAGATCTCCTCTTCTTCGCCTCGCCCTGGAGTCCGCCCGGCTGGATGAAATCCACGGGCACCATGATCGGCGGCTCGCTGAAACGCGAATGGTACGCCGCGTACGCGCAATACTTCGTCCGCTTCATCCGGGCCTACGAAGCGGAGGGCGTCCCGATTTACGCCGTGACGGTGCAGAACGAGCCCGGAGTGGATCGCGCCCAGGCCAAGGATCCGAAGTGGCACTACCCCTCCTGCCACTGGACCGGCGAACAGGAACGCGATTTCATCAGGGACCATCTCGGACCCGCCTTCCGCCAGGCAGGCCTCAAGACCCGCATCTGGTGCTACGATCACAACTACAACCTCGAATCCAAGGGGGACGATGCCGGCCTGCCTCACCCGCGCGCGATTCTGTCGGATCCCGGCGCCGCCGCGTGGGTGCAGGGCGTCGGCTTCCACGGCTACGTGGGGGAGCCTTCGGGAATGTCCGTGTTTCACCGGGAATTCCCCCGGGTCCCCATCCATTTCACCGAAGGTTCCGTCTTCGGAATCGACGGGGCCCGGGACTTGATCGAGCGTCTGCGTCATCAGGCCTCGAGTTACAACGCGTGGGTGATGATGCTGGACGAGCAGGGCCGCCCCAACAACGGCCCCTTCCCCGCCACGCACGCCATCCTCAAACTCCATTCAGACACCCTCCGGGTGGAGCCGTTGTTCGAGTACTTCGCCTATGGCCAATTCATGAAGTTCATCCGCCGCGGTGCCGTGCGTTTGGAGAGCAGCGAAGGCGACCGCTCCCTGCGCAACGTGGTGTTCCGCAATCCCGACGGGACGCTAGTCCTTGTCGCGGCGAACACCGAGGCCCGAGCCAAGGCCGTGGTCGTGCGCTGGCGCGGACGCGGCGCGCAGATCCCCATGGATGCCAAATCCGTAACCACGCTTCGCTGGAACGCCGTCTCTCCTTGAACTCCCTTCCGACCCTCCTTACTACCCGCATTCGCCCATGAATCCTCAACAACCAGCCCACGAATACCTCCTGCTCATTCGGGGCACCCACTGGGCGCAGGACCTGCCCCGCGAGGAACTCGAACGCGTCATGAAGCACTTCTACGCGTGGGTCGAGAGCCTGGAGCAACGAGGTGTTCACCGCGGCGCCCAGCCGCTCATGGAGGAAGGCAAGCTGGTGACGGGCGTCAAGGGGGCCCAGGTGGTCGACGGCATCTTCGCCGAATCCAAGGAAGCCATCGCCGGCTATTTCCGGCTGGGTGTCACGACCGTCGAGCAGGCCGTCCGCCTCGCTCAGGAATGTCCCATCCTGGACTACGGAGCACAGATCGAGGTTCGTCCCATCGCCGATCTCTGTCGGCCGATGGCCGAAATCAAGGCCGCGCAGCAATAACCCACCCTACGCTCTCCCATGTCCCCTCAGGAGACGGAAATCCACCAGTGCATCGACGCCTGGCTGCAGGCCCTGCGCGGCAAACAACTCGCGCGCATGCTGGCCGACTACGACGAGCGCATCGTGGTCTTCGACGTGAAGCCCCCTTTTCAGATCCGGGGGCAGGCCGCGATTCGACAACACTGGGAGGAATCGCTGCCCTGCTTCCCGGATGAGTTCGATTATGAGCGCCGCGATGCAAGGATCCTGCACAGCGGCGATCTGGCTGTCGCGCACTGGATCTTCCACATCGTCGGTTGGCCGGCAGGTCACCCTGCCGCCCAGATGTGGATGCGCGCCACCGTGGTGCTCGAGCGACGCGAGGGACGATGGTGCAGCGTGCACGAGCATGTCTCCGTCCCCTTCGATCCCGAGAACGGCCGCCCGGTGGGCGATCCCGGGCGCTGAGACGCGCCGCGGTTGCGGCTGGAGACCCGGACGATCGGCGCGGCCGGCCGTCTGGTCGGACGGCATCAACGACCGCCGAGATACTGCTGCAGCGTGTCGCGGTACCCGCGGCTCATGGTGAGCTTGGAACCGTCATTCAGAATCACGACGTACTCGCCGTGGAACATCGGCTGCATCTCGCGGACGCGGTCAATGTTCACGATGGTGGAGCGCGCGATACGAATGAAGCGGCGATGGTCCAGGCGCGTCTCGAAATTCGCCAGCGTGTCGCGCACCAGGTGCGCTTCCCGCCCCACGTGCAGCTTCACGTAGTTGTCCTGCGCCTCGATCCAGTCGATATCGCCCGGACGCAGGAAGATCACGCGCCCGTCGAGTTTCACCGCGATGCGCTCGACCGGCCGCCCGTCTGCGGCGCCAGCCGAAGGATGGGACAGCGACTCGATCATCGCGTTGAGCTTGTCCACCAGGGCGGACGGCGAGGGAGCCTTCAGTTCCTCCCGGACCCGGGCGAGGGATTTCTGCAGCCGCTCGCGATCAAAGGGCTTGAGAATGTAGTCGAGGGCATGCACCTCGAACGCCTTCACGGCGAACTCGTCGTAGGCCGTGACGAAGACAATGCGCGGCAGCGCCCCGCCCTTGAGTTGGCCGAGCACGTCGAACCCGTCCATCTCCGGCATCTGGATGTCGAGGAAGACGACGTCGGGATTCTCGCGGCGAATAGCCGCCACCGCATCCTTGCCGTCGCCGCATTCCGCGGCGATCTGCACATCCGTCTCCTTCTGCAGCATGCCGCGCAGGCGGTCCCGGGCCA
>JADLFD010000345.1 GCA_020845805.1 Verrucomicrobiales bacterium
GCTCGCAGGTTCCCCTCCAACGGAGTCCCTCGAAATCGTGAACGCAAGGTGCCGTCCTTCCCCGCGACGGGCAAAGCCTCGCGATACTCCTGGCTCAATGCATGACGGTCCATGTACCGAAGCAGTAACACCATCGCCTCCGGCGTGACCAGCGCGCTGCGGGAAAGTCCGGATCCCTCATCCAGCCGCACCGCCGAAGTCGGAATCCCTCCGCGACGCAGGAACGCCTCCAACGCCCGTACGCCACCCGCCTCGGTCGCGCGATTCGGCGTGCCCTCGAACACGGCACCACTCTGAAGAAAAAGCAGCTGCGCCTGCAGATTCTGTGAAGGCTTCATCGTCGCGCGTACCAACTCAGCCACGGGACGCGACGACACCGTCCAAACGCGTCGGCCCGCCGCCTCGTGCGTCAGGTCATCGGCCTTGCCCGCTGCCACACGCACCACGCCTCCCAGGGAAATGCCGCCTTTGCGTAAGGCTTCCGACAACCGCTCCCCAAACCAATCCACTGGATCCAGAACCGCTACCGACTGCGTCACCATCCCTCCGCCCGCCGGCACGAAGCCCGAGCACAGCAGCACCGTGGATCCGGGCTTCCGATCGACCATCAAGTCCCCCCGCGCCTCAGGAGCGCCGGTCCGGCACGCCGACGCATCCACACTCATCCCGCGAACGACGGGCGCCAACCGTGCCATCACCGGGTCTCCTTCCCGCCTGCCCGGGGTCACCACGAGATCCACCGTGCTCTCGTCCACCAATAACGCCGTCGCCCTCGCACCGTAGTAATACTGCGTGTCATCCCAGGTCCATCCCGTCCCGACGCCGCTGCCCGGGACGAACGCATCGTCCAGGACGAGATCCCCTCGAACCCGTCGAACGCCCGCCTCGCGCAGCGCGCTGACGAAGGCCGCCATGGAGGCCCCATCGACGTTGCCCCGCAGCCGTTCGCAAAAAGAACCATCCCCACGCCCACGAATGATGAGATCCCCCAGCAGTGTCCCACGTCGCGTGAGGCGGCCATCGGGGATCAGGTCGGTGCGAATCTCATACCCCGCCCCCAGAAGATCCAGGGCCAGCGCGGTGGTGAAGAGTTTGGCGGTGGAACCTGGCTTGAGAAGCCGGCGCGCGTTCGATTCGAACACCACCTCGCCGGTGGCGGCATCGGCCACCGAGACCCCCCAGGTGGCTTGTTGGAAAAACGGCCGATCGAGCCAGCGCGCCATGGCGTCGGTGCCCGAACCCGAGGCCGAAGCTGAGAGCGAAGAGCACCAAGCGATGGCCAGGAAGAAGACACAGTCCAAGAACCGCCAGGTCCCGACTGTCCAACCCCGCCCCTTACCGGCGGGCCACTCCGGGAGCCTACGCGGTCGAAGACCAGCCCAGATCCCGGGGCCGGAGGCCATCACGGCTTGCTGGTGATGGCATTCCAATCCGCCCCACTCCACTCCGCATAGGCGGAGAAGGCTGCCTCATTGGAGATCAGCACGGCACGCACCACGCTCGAGTCATCCGCCCGACCGGAATCCGGGATCAGGTCCGGCACGATATCGACCTTCTTGTGCGCGTACGTCAGGGCGAATACCGCCTGCGCCGCGGCGTAATACGGGAGATCCTGGTAGGCGCCCTCGGCGAAATCCTCTACGGCATCCGCGAGGAACTCGAGCTGGTCGACGAGATGGGGAAATTTGGGGGCGGCAATCTGCGTGAACTCGAGTTTCCACGCCGGCAGATGACGCGCCACCCGCTGCAGCACTGTCGGCGTCACCTTGGCGGCCCCATGAATCACATACGCGGCAAACTCGGACATGCGTGCAGCCTAGCCACCCGCGCGCGGCCGGCCAACGTGAAAAACGAAATGACGAATCCGTCGGGGAAAGGAAAGAAAAACCCGGGCGCGGGAGATGAGAGTCACACGAAAACGAAAACGAGATCGAAATCGATTCCGTGGCACCCCCGCTCCCGCCCCGGCGCGACGCTGAATCAGCGCCAGGCAGCCACAACCAACCTCCTAGAAAAGAGACGAGGCCGCCCGCACGTAAAACGCATTGTGACCAAGTCACGGAGCGCGGACAGCCTCGTCATCATGTTAAACCGTCTAGGAGGTTGCGAAACTACTTCTTCTTGGCGGCCTTCTTCGCAGCTTTCTTAGCAGCCTTCTTCTTCGCTGGCATTTTGTTCACCTCCCATCCAATTCGTGTGTGGTTTGGGTACCCCTTCTTGCCCTAGTCCCATCCGCGTTCCCGCGCCTTCCCGAAGACGCTCATGGAGATCGTGCGGGGGTCATCCCGATCCGAGGATCAGGTTCGCGCTCTCCATCAGTCGCGCGGTGATCATGACAGGGTTCGGTCATGTTTTTAGCCGAATCTCCCGAGGAAGATCACCATAAATTTTCGTTCAACCGCATTTTTCCGCGAGCTAGCGTGCCGCGCCGTGCCGAACGATCCGCAACCTTCGCCCATGATGGCGCAGTACCACCGCATCAAGAGCGAACTGCCCCGCGATGCCCTGCTCCTCTTCCGTCTCGGTGACTTCTACGAGATGTTCTTCGACGATGCCCAGAAGGGCGCCGCCGTCCTCAATCTCGCCCTCACCCAACGCCAGGGCATCCCCATGTGCGGCCTCCCGTTCCACGCCGCACAAGGATACATCGCACGACTGCTCAAGCACGGTCACAAGGTCGCCATCTGCGACCAACTCGAAGAAGCGCGCCCAGGCAAACTCGTCAAACGCGACGTCACCCAGATCCTCAGCCCGGGCACGCACTTCGATGAACGCATGCTCTCCGCAGAACAGAACAACTACCTCGCCGCCATCTCCCAGGCCGGATCCCGGTTCGGCCTCGCCCTCATCGACCTCACCACCGCCTCCTTCCGTGTCACCGAACTCGCCGATGCCAGCGCGCTGACCACCGAACTCCTCCGCGTTCGACCCGCCGAAATCATCTTCCCCTCCAACCAACCCGCCCTCGAAACCCTGCTCGCCTCCCACGACACCCCCGCCCACCCCCACGATGGCTGGACCTTCGAACCCAGCGCCGCCGAGTTCGCACTCCGCGACCATTTCCGCGTCCAGTCCGTCGATGGCTTCGGTCTGCGCGGTCTCCCCGCCGCGCTCGGCGCCGCGGGCGCCGCACTCCATTACCTGACCCAACACCTGCGCCGCAATATCACGCAACTGACCTCGCTCTCGGTCTACGAAACGTCGCGCTTTCTCCATCTCGACGCCGCCACGCTGCGGCACCTCGAGGTCCTGGAGGCGCCCGACCGCGACGCCCCCGGCGCTCGCCATCTCTGCGGCGCCCTGCAACGCACGCAAACCCCCATGGGCGCGCGCCTGCTGCGCGACTGGCTCAGCCAACCCCTCGCCGAACTCGACGGAATCCTCGCCCGTCAAGACGCGGTTCAAAGCTGGCTCACCCGCCCCGATCTCCTCGGTGAGGTGCGCGAATCCCTGCGCGGCGTGCGCGACCTCGAACGCACGCTGGGGCGGCTCTGCGCCGGATCCGGCGGCGCACGCGACCTCGGCGTTCTCCGACAAGGCCTCGGACGTGTCCCCGTCATCCAACAACTCTGCCAGGCGGCGACGACCGGTCCCGAAGCGCTCCTGACCCGGCTCGCGGAATCGCTCTCGCACGAACCCGACCTCGGCGATCTCATCGCGCGCGCCATCGTCGACGATCCCCCCGCCGGAGTGAAGGAGGGCGGTCTCATCCGCGAAGGATTCCACCCTGAACTCGACGAACTCCGGCGCGCCCAGCGCGAAGGTCAGGACTGGATCGCCCGGCTCCAACAGCAGGAGATCGATCGGACCGGCATCCCTTCACTCAAGATCCGCTTCAACTCCGTCTTCGGCTACTACCTCGAAGTCACCCGCGCCAATCTCGACAAGGTTCCTCAGGACTACATCCGCAAACAGACCGTCGCCAACGGCGAACGCTTCATCACGCCCGCCCTGAAGGAAATGGAAGGACGCATCCTCGGCGCCGAGGAACGCGCCATGAAGCTCGAGTACGCCCTCTTCCAACAGGTGCGCGAACAAGTCATCGCCCGCACCGCACCGATCCAAACCACCGCCGCCGCACTGGCTCAGATCGACGTGCTCGCCAGCTTCGCCGAATCCGCGCGCCTCGGCGGCTACACGCGACCCGAAATCGCCGACGACGGCGAGCTGCGCATCACCGAGGGACGCCACCCCGTGCTGGAACAGTCGTTGTCCGGGGAAACCTTCACCCCCAACGACACCGAACTGGACCTCGAACACAGCCAGATCGCGATCATCACCGGTCCCAACATGGCGGGCAAAAGCACCTACATCCGCCAGGTCGCCCTCCTCGCGTTGCTCGCTCACACCGGCTCGTTCCTCCCCGCCCGCAGCGCCCGCATCGGACTCGTCGACCGCATCTTCACGCGCATCGGTGCCAGCGACAACCTCGCCCGCGGTCAGTCGACGTTCATGGTGGAGATGAGCGAGACCGCCAACATCCTCAACAACGCCACGCGCCGCAGCCTGGTCATCCTCGACGAGATCGGACGCGGCACCAGCACCTTCGACGGACTCAGCCTCGCCTGGTCCATCGTGGAACACCTCCACAATGTCGTCGGCGCGCGCACTCTCTTCGCCACGCATTACCACGAACTCACCGAGCTCGCCGGACGCCTCCCGCGCCTGCGCAATTTCAACGTCGCCGTGCGCGAGTGGAACGATCAGATCGTGTTCCTCCATCAAATCGTCGCCGGGGGCACCGACAAGAGCTACGGCATCCAGGTGGCCCGCCTCGCCGGTGTTCCCCGCCCCGTCATCGCCCGGGCCAAACAAATCCTGCGCGTGCTCGAAGAGGCCGAACTCGACCTCCAGCGGGTCGTCGACAGCGGCGATTCCTCGGAACCCGCCCCGCCGTCGCCCCGACCCTCGCGCAATCGTCACCGTGCCGAACGCGAAAAGCTCCGCGCGCTCCCCAGCGACGCTCAGCTCGACCTCTTCGCCGCACCACCTCGCGCGCCTTCCGTCACCGCGGACGCGCCGCCAACCGATCCGCCGACCGCGCCAGCGAGTAGTCCAGCGCCGTAAGCCCGCCCGCGTCGTGCGTGGTGAGGGACAGCGTCACGCGGTTCCAACGGATCTCGATGTCCGGGTGGTGCCCCGCCTTCTCCGCGGCACGCGCCACCCCGTTCACAAAACGCATCGATCCGGCGAAGTCCTCGAACTCGAAGGTGCGGACCAAAACCCGCTTCACACGTTTCCACTCGGGGACGCCCGCGGCCGCGGCCCGCAGTTCCGCCGCATTCAGGATCGACATGCCGCCAGTGAAGCATCGGCCGGCAACCGCGCAAGGCCCCTCGACCACCATCGCCTCGGGTTCGCCACGCCACGCCCGGCTCAGCTCAGACGCGGGGGAAGCGGTCCCGGGGGACATTCTGACCGCTCGCGCAGGTCTTGCGCTTGGCACTCGCGCCACAGCTGCCAGCTCGTGAGTCCCGACCACAACCACGCGAGGCCAAACAGCAGCAGCCCCGTGCGCCACAGTGTGGCCGAAGGGCCTGGAGTCTCCACCCCTTGCGTCAACGCGCGGATCGACTGCCAGATCAACAGGCCGAAATAGGCCATGAACTCCAGGAAACCCGCGATCGACAATGCCAACTGGCCCATCCCCGCCAGCCGCCTCCCCGCGATCCAGGAGCCCAGCCCAGGCGTAGCCAACTGATTGATCACCACCGACACCAGCACCCGGTCCCGCCGTGACTTCAGCAGCCGACCCGGATGGGGATTGTCGTCCATGATGGGCCGGCCGCACCGCGTCCGGACCTCAAGGACGAGCGGGATCCCCGGGTTTCGCCATGCCCAACACGACAAACCAGGCGTTGTCGTTTTTGTCGTCGCCACCCAGGACCACCGTTTCGCCCGCCACGATGCGCTGACGCTTCTTCACCACGAGCACCCCCTTGCCGAACAGCTGAATCTCAAATTCGTCCCCGGAGACGTTCAGC
>JADLFD010000346.1 GCA_020845805.1 Verrucomicrobiales bacterium
CCACCGGGCATTTTTTCCTGCTCGGGCCACGGGGAACCGGCAAGACATCCTGGGTCAATGCGCTCTTCCCCAACGCCTTGCGCCTGGATTTGCTCGATCCAGCCACCGCGCGTGATCTGTCGGCCCGTCCTGAACGATTGCGGGAAAGGATTGAAGGGCAGTCCACCCCCCGGCACGTGCTGATCGATGAAGTTCAGAAGGTCCCCGAACTGCTGGAGGTGGTCCACTTGCTCATCGAGGAAAAGCGCGACCTGCAATTCATCCTCACCGGATCGAGCGCCCGGAAACTCCGCCGAGCCGGGGTTAATCTCCTGGGGGGACGCGCCGCGCAGAAGCGCATGCACCCCTACATGGCGGCGGAACTCGGCGAACGCTTCCGCCTCGCCGACGCCCTCCGGTTCGGGCTTCTGCCCGTGGTCCTCGGTGCCCCCGATCCGCAGGAAACCTTGCGAGCCTACAATGGCCTTTACCTCCGGGAGGAGGTGCAGACCGAGGGTTTGGTGCGGAACATCGGTAGTTTCGCCCGCTTCCTGGAGGCCATCAGTTTCTCGCACGCCTCGACGCTCAACCTCGCCAACGTCGCCCGCGAATGCCAAGTCAACCGCAAGACCGCAGAAGGCTACCTGGAAATCCTGGAGGATCTCCTCCTGGGCTACCGCCTCCCCGTGTTCAGCCGTCGCGCCCAACGGGCTCTCGCCGTTCATCCCAAGTTTTTCTACTTCGACGCCGGAGTGTTCCGTGCCAACCGTCCCACCGGCCCTCTGGATGCGCCGTCCGACATCGACGGTGCCGCACTCGAAGGTCTCGTCGCGCAGCACCTGCGGGCCTAGTGTGATTACACCGACGGCCAACACCAACTGCACTACTGGCAAACGCGCTCCCAGAACGAGGTCGATTTCGTCGTCTACGGTCCTCTCGGCCTCCATGGGATCGAGGTCAAGAACAGTGCCCAGGTTCGCCCCGAAGACCTCCGTGGACTGCGCTCCTTCGGCGAGGATTATCCGGAAGCCAGCCGCTGGCTCCTTTACCGAGGTTCCGAGCGGTTTCGACGCGACGGCGTGCTCTGCGTACCGGTCGAGGAGTTTCTCCGCCAACTGCATCCCGGCTCCTTCCCGAACTGATTTCAAACCTCGAACCCACGCCGCGCCGTTCGTCTGATTCGATCATCTTCGACTCCCTGGAACTGGAGGGAGCGCTCTTCATCCCTGCGGTGCTGGAGAAGGCCGCGCGCGGTGAACTCCCACCCCGAACATTTCCTCCCCGGCATCAAGAGGCCGGAACCGTTTCCACCAACATCGACCTGCGACCACGGCTTCCAGTTCCTCGCGTGACCCGTCTTAAGCCATGGAATGTTCGTATGTGCTGTTGCAGGGGCCTCCCGTCGATGCCGAGACGCATCGCGACTCGGACGGGCGATTGTTCAACGAGGTGCCGCCGGAACAGTTCCAGTTTCTCTTCGAGAAAGTGGGATTTCGGCGGACACATCAGCCGGAAGATCGCCTGCGCCGAGTGGGGCGATGGCGTGGTCGACGAGTTGGCGGCGACGATTGCCCGGGAGTATCCGGGCCAGCGAGGCTTCACCCGCGCCAACCTCTTCCGGATGCGCCAGTTCTTCGAGGCCTACCGGGACGACAAGAAAGTCGCACCACTGGTGCGACAATTGCCGTGGACCCATCACCTGATCCTCCTTGGTCGCACGAAGCATCCAGAGGAACGCGAGTTCTACCTGCTCGCGGCGGTCCAAGGACGTTGGTCAAAGCGCGAACTGGAGCGCCAGATTCGCACCGGTGCCGCCCTGCGCAGCCTGCCCGCGACGAAGAATGCCTCGCCGCAGGTGGCAAAAATCCACCCGACGGCAGCCGACGAGTTCAAGAGCGCCTACAGCTTGGAGTTCCTCGGGCTCGCACAGGACCACTCTGAATCCGACCTCCACGGCGCGCTGCTCCGGAATCTCGGCCGGTTCATCAACGAGCTGGGCCGGGACTTCTGCTTCGTGGGGTCGGAGTATCCGGTCCAAGTCGGCAACCAGGACTTCGCCATCGACCTGGTGTTCTTCCACCGCAGCCTGACCTGCCTCGTGGCCTTCGAGCTGAAGGTCCGCGAGTTCCGTCCCGAGGATCTGGGCAAGCTGAACTTCTACCTCGAAGCCCTCGACCGCGACGTGAAGAAGCCTCACGAACGCCCGTCCATCGGCGTGCTGCTCTGCGCCAGCAAGGACAACGAGGTCGTGGAGTATGCCCTGAGCCGAAGCCTCTCGCCCACCTTGGTGGCGGAATACCAAACCGCCCTTCCATCGAAAGCCCTGCTGCGGCGCAAACTCCACGAACTCTACGCCCAACTCGCACCATAGGATTGCCCCCCGCCTCACCACTCACCTATGCCCGCCCCTCCGCCGGCTCGGCTCCTTAAAGGTTGGGTTGCGCCAGTTTCGTGCTCGCCTTTCGCGCGACTTCCGCCAGGTCGTTGTGAGGATGGATCTCGATCGCCCGCCGGTAGGCTTTTTCCGCCAACGTGCGCCGGTCCGAAATGG
>JADLFD010000347.1 GCA_020845805.1 Verrucomicrobiales bacterium
AGTCACGCTCGGGACATTGGCCAGTCCGGTGGTCACCAACTTACCCCCCTGCCGCACTAGCATCAGCCGATCACGGTGGGCCGGGTCACTCGATCCGCCTGACGAAGGAATGCCATGCAAGCGCGCCGCCACTCCCTCCAAAACCATTTGCCCGCCGGCATAATAGAACTTGGCCGCCGTCAGCGATCCTCCTCCCCGGAACGAGATCCTCCCGGAGGTCGCGGTAAAGAACTCGTCCACCGCCAGTCCGCCCACCAGAACGAAGGAGGCCTGCGAAACGCCATTGAAGTAGAAGAGCTTCAGCGAAGGAGCGCCCGCCAGGTCGACGGTATAGGCCTCGGAGAGGTTGGGAAAAAGAACGCTATCGCCCGGGCGGGGAGGCACAGTGGCGGTACTATCGACGAACGGTTTCACCATCAAACGTTCATCATTCACACTCCAATTGCTGGGTGTGCTGAAGCTCCCGCTCTGCGCGGATTTCCATCCAAAACCCGCCGAGATCGGTTGCGCATTAACCTCGGGGCCTCCTCCCAGCCCCAACGTGCAAAGGGACCCAATGGCGGCCCATCGGGCGGAAAAAGAGCTCTGGGGGTTCATCCGTCTCAGAATAGACAAGACTCGTCGCCCCGGAGCAATCGCGTTCTCGCCCTTCCGGCCCAAGATCAGCCTCCTTGCTTCCTTCCGGCTTCGCCCGCCGGGTTACGCCTCACCCAAAACCAGTGTCCTCATGGAGGGATGGCAATGTCATGTGCCTCTCGAGCCAGACTGCCAACGCCTCCTGCGACGACGACACTCCACCGCCCTAATCGCCCTGCTCTCCCGTCGCCGCCGTCAGGAGCACCTAACAGCTCGACCGAGAATTCAGTGGAGCTCCTGCTCTTGAGGAAGGTGGCAGCGGGCCAGACGCTGGAAGGGATTCCTACCGCAGCCGCAGCACGACCGCGGTCTCTGACTCACAGGCAACACGCGAATCACCGGTTCTGCATGATACTGCCTTCTCCAATTTAGGGCCGAATGACCAAAATCTTCTCACCCTCCAGTGCGCCCTGCCAAGGGTATCTCCTTGTCCGGACTTTATCTGTACGACCATTCATGGCATGGCAACGTGGCGGCACGGTAATCGAACCCCCGCTCCCATGAACATTCGCTCCGTCCGAGGACTCTGGCTGTTGTTCGCAGGCACACTCTTCCTCGGTTGTCGCCAGATGGATCCGCATCCAGCCGATCAGCGGATCCACTCCCTGCCCCCGCCCAATCGGACCACGACCGTGGTTATGGAGGACCTGCAGGACCAACTTACTCCCATCGTGCGCTCGGTTGTGCCGGCCACACTCCGCGCGGATGTACAAGTCACCGATGTTCTTCATCCGGTCTTCCTGTCCTTGGGCCCGGGTGATCCGGAACGCATCAAGGTCAGTGTCACCTTCAGTCAGTACTCCTGGTATGCGGGCGGGTGGACCGCAGTGCGGTTCCCCAGCGAATTTCGGGTACTCTGTTTTGTCGAGAGCCGACCACCGGTCCAGCTCCACTTCCGCGAGGGTCGGTACTCCGCCGAGATGCCCCGGGCGTCGACGAGCCTCGGCCGCAATCCTTACTACGGAGTGCTTCCGAATTACTACTTTCTGGAACTGGCCGGAAGCGGGGAGCGCTATACCATTGGCCGCATCCCAGTGGTCGCTCCGATGGGCGAATCAGGGCTTCCCGATGGAAACCGGCCAAGTCCAGACGACGCGTTTCGGATTCAGTTACGAAATGACAGCTGGTCCATCCTCTGGAACCGCACAGACCCGCACTACCGGTTCGCCCACACCGAGATCGCGACCCTGATCGAGTCTCGATCGACAGGGTTGCGTCTCGTTTCGGAGGTCACCCGGTCTGGGGGCATCAGTCTGGCTCCTGTGACGATGGAAATTCCGGCGCCGGAGGTGGCGTTGCGGGCCAATCCGTTCAGCTTCGGATTCGTCTTCTTCCAGACCCTCTTCTCACCGGCCAATGCAGGAACCCTGGGCCCTTCGGACTTCCAGTTGGATTGGACATGCACCGTGGGTGGGGAAATCCGTGTGCAATGGTTGGACTAGTAGGGCCACCGGTCTTTACGGGTTGGCGCCCCCCCCTATGGCTGCGCACCAGGCCGCAGGAACAAGGATACTCAGCGCACCAGCCTGGCCCCGCTCCTCCCGCGCCCGGTCGGTTCAGTCCAATCGGAGCGCCACTTCAAAGGGCGGCGTGTCGAGGCGGCCTGAGAGTCCATTCCAGGGTCGACTCATGCGAGCAACGCCCTGACGACGTTGCCGTGCACGTCGGTCAGACGATAGTCGCGACCGCCATGGCGGAAGGTGAGGCGTTCGTGATCCAGGCCAAGAAGGTGCAGGATGGTCGCGTGGAAGTCGTGCACATGAACCCGATTCTCCGCCACGGTCGCGCCCAGTTCATCGGTCGATCCATAGGTGAGTCCGCCTTGGACGCCCGCGCCCGCCATCCAGGAGGAGAAGCAGGCACTGTGATGACCGCGGCCCTTCTCGCCATCGACGCCAGGGGTCCGTCCGAACTCCGTGGTCCAGACCACCAAGGTGTCTTCCAGCAGGCCGCGGCGTTTCAGGTCGATCAGCAGACCGGAGATGGGTTGATCGATGGCCTTCGCGTGCTGCGCGTGTTCGGCCATGTCACCATGCTGATCCCAATTGTGGCTGGAACTTCCGTCCACCAACTCCACGAACCGCACGCCGCGTTCGACGAGGCGTCGGGCCACCAGGCATTGCCAGCCGAAACCCTCCGTCTGACCCCGCCTCATGCCGTAGAGAGCCAGGGATTCGTCGGACTCCTCGGATAGATTGAACGTTTCACTCGCTTCGGTCTGCATGCGGAAGGCGGTTTCGAAGGTCCGAATTCGCGCCGCCAGTTCGCCCTCGTGCCCGTGGGTCTTCAAATGCTGACGATTGAGCGCCTCGGCCAGACCGATCTCCAACTCCTGCACTCCCGGCTGAGTGGTGCGGGGATCCAGATTCGCGATCGGTTCCCGGCCGGGGATGACGCGGACGCCCTGATGATACGCCGGCAGGAAATCGTTGTTGAAGATCTGGGTTCCGGCGTAGGGCATTTGCGGCGCCAAGACCACAAACGACGGCAGATTCTGGTTCAGGGTTCCCAGGCCATAGCTCACCCAGGATCCGAGGCTCGGACGGGAGAAAAAGAACGAGCCTGTGTGGATCGCCAGGGTGGCTTGATAGTGCTCGTTGTCGTCGGATTTCATCGACCGGATGAGGCAGATGTCGTCCATACGTTCCCGGAGATGGGGAAACAAGTCGCTGACGAGCGTGCCGCACTGTCCGCCGGGCCGGAATTCCCAGCCGGGTTTGAGCAATCGACGCTGTTGATTGGAAAGACCGCCTCCGACGCCCAGGGTCTTGCCATCAGCAGCGAACAACTTTGGTTTGTAGTCGAAGGTGTCCATGTGCGAGACGCCTCCGTTGGAAAAGATGAAGATCACCCGTTTCGCCCGCGCGCGTTGCGGGGACGGCCGTGGTGCGAGGGGATCGCGGGAATCGGATTCCGCCAGCAGTCGCGACACCAGACCCGGCAGCAGGAGGGAGGTTCCGACCAGGCTCTGGAGGACGCCACGTCGTGAGGTTCGAAGTGGATTCACGGTAGGCATCAGTCCAGGTAGACGAATTCGTTCAGGCGAAAGAGCACGCGGACCAGCGACTGCCACGCCTCCACTTCCAGTTGTGCCGCGCGCGGTGTGCTGGCGCGGTAGCGGGAGGTGACCTCGGTCAGGTAGTTCAGGCTGCCCGTCAATTCTTCGGCATGCGGTGGGCGCCCCAAGGCCTGTTCGAACGCGGCGATGATACGATCGGAATCCGATCCTGACTGCGCCTGAAGACGCTCGGCAAACCGACGGGACTGTTCGTGAACCAGCGGATCATTGAGCAGCAACAGGGCTTGGACTGGCGTGGTGCTGGTCAGTCGGGCCGGCGTGCTGGCGGCGGGATCGGCTCCATCAAAAGTGGCGAGGAAGGGATGCCTCTGAATTCGCTGGGTCATCAGGTACACGCTGCGGCGTTGCGTGTCATAAATAGCCTTGAACGGGTTGTGCTGGGTGAACTTCCACTCGGATTGCGGGGGAAACGGATGCGCCTCGCCGGGTGTGCGATCCAGGGTTCCGCCCAGGACGAGGAGGGAATCGCGAATGGATTCCGCATCCAGTCGGCGACGTGGGAATCCGCTGAGCAGTTCATGGCCCGGGTCCTTCTCCATCGCTTCAGCGGAACGGAGCGAACTTTGCCGGTAGGTTCGGGACAGGAGGATCAGGCGGTGCATCGCCTTGATGGAATATCCAGACCTTTGGAATTGCCCGGCCATCCAATCCAATAGGTCGGGATGCGTGGGCGGCTTGCCCTGGCGACCAAAGTCGTTGGGAGTCGGTACCAGGCCCCGGCCGAAGTGGTAATGCCACATCCGATTGACCAACACACGGGACATCAGGGGCCCAGCCGGTTCCAGAATCCAGTCGGCCAATGGAAGGCGCCCACTCGCGGAACTTCCCGGGGGCAATTCGGCGCCCCCGAAGACCGTCAGAAACCGCCGGGGCACCACCCGACCGGGTTTGGCGGGATCCCCCTTGAGTTGGACGGCCACGTCCTCCGCTTTGGCGGCTTCTGCGACAGCGTAAGCCATCTCGAACCTTGGAGTTTGACGGGTGTGGTCGCGGGCCGCCGATTCCGCATCGCGAATCCTCGATTCCACCGCGCCCTTTTGGTCGGCGGGAGTCTGTTTGAGGGAATCGCGCAGGCGCTGGACTTCCTTGTCCAGACGCCGCTGTTCCCGCTCCCGGGTTCGGAGCTGCGCCTCGACCTCCAGACGACGGCTGGGTTCCACCAGCGGCACCAGATCCCGCTGCTTCTGTTCCAGTTCAATGCCCGGCCAGGGATAGCGGGTGCTGTGGAAAATTCCGTACAACGCGTAGTAATCCTCCGCCGTGATGGGATCGAACTTGTGGTCGTGGCAGCGGGCGCAATTGAGGCTGAGCCCCAGGAACGTTCGCCCGACGTTGTCCAGGGTGTCTTCAATCGTCAGGTGTTGGGGATAATCCTCTACCCGGGAACCGAACCGGCGGGCGTTGGCGAGGTACCCGGTGGCGATGACCTGGTCCTCCAGCTGATCCGGCGTGGCCGCGGGCAAAAGGTCCCCGGCGAGCTGCTGTCGGACAAACTGATCATAGGGCAGGTCCCGATTGAAGGCCTTGATCACCCAATTCCGATAGCGGTAGTGCTGGGGAACGGGGAAATCGGAATTGTCCCCCGCCGTGTCAGCGTAGCGCACGATGTCCAGCCAGTGACGGCCCCAGCGTTCCCCGTATTGGGGCGTCGCGAGCAACCGGTCCACCAACCGTGCATAGGCGGCGGGAGAAGGATCGTCACAGAAGGACCGAATCGCCTCCTGGGATGGCGGAAGCCCGGTGAGATCAAAGGTCACGCGTCGAACCAGCGCCGCCGGGGTGGCCTCCGACGCAGGTGCCAGTCCGGCCGCTTCCATCCGGGCCAAGACGAAGCGGTCCAGATCTCCCGAAGGCCACTCGGAACGCTGCACGGAGGGAGGCGGGTGGATGCCCAGGGGCCGGAAGGACCACCACTCGCGGGCGGCGTTCCAGTCGATGGCAGTGCGGGCCTGGGCGGCGGCGACGGTGTTTTCGGTCCGAGGATCGGGGGCACCCGCCCGAACCCACGCTTCCAGGTCGGACACCACCTCCCGGGACAGCGCGTGGCGCGGCGGCATGACGAGATTGGGATCCGTCCGTCGGATGGCATGGATCAGCAGGCTCGCCTCCGGATCACCGGGGGTGACGACGGGACCCGTGTCGCCGCCCCGGACGAGGCCGGCCCGGGAATCGATCACGAGACCGCCCTTGATCTGTTTGGCCTGGGCGCTGTGGCATTCGTAACAATGCTCCGCCAGGACGGGACGGATGCGGCGTTCAAAGAACTCCAACTGTTCCGGCGTGGGCTGGAGCGCGAAGCGGGCCGTGGTGGGATCGGGGACATCGCCGGTTCCTGCCCAGACCTCCAGTCCTGAAAGATTCGCGGCGCCGTGGGATGGCGCATCGACGGTGACGGTGAGGCAGCCTTCCTGGCTGGTGGTCTTCCAGGGGCCCAGACGTTTCCACTGACCCGCCTGACCACTGTGGAACCGCTCCAGAACCGGGGCTCCGTTCAACAGAAGGTCGAACTGCTCGCTGCTGTTGTCCTCCCAGACGTAGAGAAAAACCTGGTAAGGACCCGGAGGCACGTGGGTGAGCTGCACCTCGACGTCAGAGCCCCATCGACTGCTCCGAATCATCCGGGCTCGGTCGGCATCAGTCGCCGGCTTGAGCGGAACGGCCTGATTCTCGAACGCATTGCCGCGGATCACGAGGTTGGTCGTGTTGCCGGCTTCCCAGGCATGCCCGTCGATCTCCAGCCCAGGACCGTTCAGATTGATGCCACGATAAAACGTGGGTTCGGCTCCCGAGAGCGACAACGCTCCGCCCACCGCCCATCCGAGGATCGCCAGAATCAGGTGCCTGCCTCTCATTGCAACACGGGCCGGTTTCCAGACACGACGTCGGGAGTGAGCGTTGCCAGGAGATTCACGACGCCACCCTAGCAGCGCGCCGACGCCACGACGAGACGGTTTTGGCTCTAGCCCTGCCTTCCCCGCTCCGTCTTGGGCCACCGAACGCTCCCTCACCATCTGCCTTCCTCCCACCCCCGGGGGTCCATTCGACCGGGGACGAGGGGAGTGTGGTAATGAGGCGCAACAGCAGGACCGTTCAATCGGACTCGAGTCCGAACCCGATTCCCGCGCGTTCCATGCCGCCAACCAGCCTCGGCATCGTGCTTGGGTGCATGCCTTCGCCCCTCGTCGGAGTGGGGATGGACGGCCGGTCTCTTACGGAACCTTGAGTTGAGAAAGCGTGGTCGGCTCCTGGCCGGGATTGGTCTCGTAGTAGCGTCCCAGCGCTCCCTCGAGCGCTCCTTCGCGCACCACGCCGAACATGTTGTAGCCGACGCTGAAGGTCGTATCAAAGCCATCCTCCAGCGGAGCTCTCTCACTGATCAGCCACTGTCCCTGCGGAACATCGCCGAGCTTTCCGGCATGGAGGAGCTGGTACTGCTGGAGGATTGCATCGTCGAGCGGCGTTTTGAAGTAGGGCTTCAGCTCCGCGAGGTCACCAGGCAAGTCGCCTCCGCTGGCCTGCAGGTACTGCGTCAGCGCCACCGACATCAGGCCAGCCGCCTTGCCCCGCGCCTGACTCCGCAACTGGCCCAGCGTTCGGCGGAAGCCCACTTCGGTATCCAGGCGGGCATGCTTGGCAACGTCCTGCCAGTCCTCCTCGGTCAGCAATTGAAGCTGGGGAATCTGTTGCTCCTGCATCTGGGTCAGCCGTTGCTTGAGTTCGTCCAGTCGCGCTTTCGACGCGAGCGCTGATTGGACGACCGGATCTTGAGCGAGTTCCGAAGCCTGGCGCAGCCGAGCCAGCTCCGCGCGCATTCCGGCCACCTCCCCTGAACCGGTCTTCAGTCGGGCGTTTTCATGGACCAGCTGGGCGTTTTCGGAGGCCAGTTGGGCGAGTCGGTCCGTCGCTTCCTGGTGCTCGCGCCGCAGTTGCTGGACCTCTTCGATCCACGGTGTCTGGGACTGTTGCAGCGACTCGACCTTCTTGCGCAGGGACGAGACTTGAACCGATTCGTAGAGTCCCGTGCCGATCACCGCGGTGACGGTGGCCGTGATGAGGGCTTTTTGCAGGGTGGTCATGGTGATGGCTTGGAGGGATGTGACGGTGTTGGCGGTCGCTGTCGCGATCGCCGCAGTGGCCCCGGAAAGGGCGGCGGCTGTCGAAATCGCAAGACCCATTCCCACCGGCGCGGCCTGGACAGCACTGGCCGAAAGGACCACGACCAACCCGCTCGCGCCGACGGTGACGCCGCGTTGGGCGAAGAAGTCGCGCAAGCGTTCGACGGCTCGAACCAGGTGCTTTTGCGCGGCGTTCTCGCTCGCGCCGAGGATCGCTCCCACTTCACGGAGGGACTTATTCTCGAAGTATCGTAAGAGGACGGCCGTGCGGTCGGTCTCGTCGAGCGCCTGCATGGCGTCGTCGAGCAGCGGTTCGATGTCGGACCAGTCGTCGGTGGTGGCGTGCATGGCCTTCATCTCGGTGGCGATCTGTTCGCGCAACTGGCGGCGCGTTTCCCGGCGGACGACATCGATCGCGGTACGGCGCGCGACCTGATACAGACAGGCGGTGAGGACGGTGTCCGTTGCGAGCCGGTGCGCGTGACGCGCCAGGCTAATGAAGGCGTTGGGTTCCCAGGCAAGTAACGGCAGCAGGACAGCTGAAAGGCCAGATGGCCCCACCCACATGGCCCCGCCACGCAACGGGTTCCGTCCGACCCTTCCGTCGCGAAAGCCAGTCCCCATTCTCCCCGCGTTGCCCGCCCTCCCACTGGCGTCACCTTTTACGCCGCCACCACCGCGCCTGGGGCTTTACCTGATTCCTCCGCAGCCAGTCTCGGCGCTGCGGGGAGTCGCCGTAGCCAGCAACCGGGACGCTCCCGCATGAGACTTCGGATCCGATGGTCCTACAGGCGGCTGAGCTTCGGGGTGTCCGTTGAAGCCTCGATGGCACGGATCGTTTCGCGGACGCTCCTGGCCTTCTGGAGCATGAGCTCCTTGGGAAAGTCTTTTTCGTCCTTCTCGAAGTAGTTGGCGATCTTGACCAACTCCGGAATGACTGACTTGGCGTGGGTCCCGTAGCTGAGAAGGATCTCCATCAGCTCCGGGGTCCGATGCTCGCTCGCCCAGGGATTCTGGTCGCGAGTGTAGTTCACGCAGGCACGGATGCCTTCCTCGATCCGATGTTTGGCCAGGAGGCGCAGCCCCTCCACGCGAATCGAATCGGCAAACATCTCGCCGCTCGGAGCCGGTTCGAGGATCGCCTGATGGATGGCAGGCAAAAGTGGTTTGATTTCCTCGGCCGAGAGATGGCGATAGACCGAGCCGATGCTCCCCCGGGCGCGACCGTCCTGGTTCTTGAGGCCCGCCCGCACCGCCTTGTAGAGAGCCTCGCGATCCACGCCTTCGAGCGACCGGCTCAGCATCCCGACGTCGTTGAAGAGAGCGAACGACAGATACCGCTGCTGCATGCCGCGCGGATCGTTCTGCGGATCCACCTGGGCCAGTAGTTCGAGCAGTTGGGGGACCGCCTGCATGGCGGGGGCGCCCATGGCTGCGAGCGCCTCAGCCGCCTTGATGCGCAGCCAGAGATCCTGGTGCGCCAGTGCCTGCCGCAGCGGTTCAACGGCCGGGGCTCCACGCCCGCGCAATTCGATCAGTGCCTGGCAGGCACCGTAACGGGCACTCATCGCGCCGGACTCCAACATTTTCACCAGGGGTGACACCGACACGTCCTTGCGTCGGCCCATCGCCATGGCAGCCCGCTCGCGAACCACCGGCGACCAACTCCCGAGACGTTCCATGAGCTGCTCGGCGCTGAGCTTGTCGTAGGCGCTGTGGCGGTCCTTGTTGTCCCAGCCACGGCCATCGAGGATCAGCGCCTGTGCCCCGGCCGCGTCCAACTGCGGGGTGACGCCCGGGCGCTTGCCGGTCAGATACAGTTTCTTCAACGGCATCGCGTAGGCCAGCAGGTAGCCGCCGGTGCTGTCCCAGCCGCCGTAGCTGTCGTTTTCCGGCTCGGGCGGGCCTTGGTGCGGAAAACCGCCATCCCAGCGGCGCGCGAGGTCGAAATACCAGGCGCCGAACTCCTGCATCCACGCCCCTGTCGCCTGCGGGCCGGACTGGGCGACGCCCGGGACGGACCACAGCATGTTGAAGAAGTTGCCGGTGTGTCCCGTGTCGCGCTCCGCTCCGTGGGCGGCAACGCTCATGCGGGAAAAGAACTCCGCCCCTTCGGCTTCGCCAAGCAGGTTGAACAGGACGGCGGTCATGCCGCACTTGCCGTTGTCTTCGTGGGTCTCAGTCCACGGGTGATGGTCGCCATAAGGAATCGCCCCCTTGCCGATGTAGAACCGCAACAGACGGGCGCTGAGTTCGATGGCACGGTCCAATTCCGGGTCTTTCACGCCGGCCTTGCGCGCCAGCACCAGGGAAATGGTCAGCGGTACGCCGGGAGAATTCATCATCCCATAGCCGCCGAGACGGCCATCGGGTCTCGCGAAACCGTGGCCCCACGAACCGACCGCGCTCTGGCCCTTGGCCGCCTCGAGCGCGAGGCGTCGCAGTCCGGGCAGGACCGACGCGTCGCCGGTCGCCAGCACATACTCGCCGAGCAGGATCATGACGTAGCCGTAGTGCCATGTCTGCATGGAGCGGGACGAGTAACCCGCCGCCCACTCGGCCTCCCTTTTCACCAGCGGGAGATACGCGGAATCGCCGCTCGCCAGCAGCGCGAGCGCATTGAGCGAGCGCACGATGGGATCGTCTTGAGGCGAGGACTTGGCCATTTTCCCGGCCAGCACCTTGCACCCCTCTTCGAGGATACGTTTGGACTTCGGGCAGTCGTACGGTGCGGTGGGGCTGTAGCTGCCGAGAACCGGGAGTTTGACGACGACGTTCTCCACCTTGCCCGCCCGCCAGCGGGTCACCGCCAGACTCCCATCCCCCTGCGCCGATTCGGCGACGGTGATGGCCTTGCCGAACTCGGTGCGCGGATCGTGCGAAAACGGTTTGCCGCCGACTCCCAGGATGACATCCCCGACGGCAAGGATTCCGTCGGCGGGAGAACCCTTCTCCACTTGGGTGATGGAAATCTGTCGCGCATCCGTGGTCACCATCTTATCGCAGAACATCCAGCCGCGGAGCCCTGTGGGACCAAGATTCCAGTCATGCTCGGCCTTCGCGGGAATGGCATCACCCTGGGTGAAGTCAGGGTTGGAACGGCTGTCCTTCGTTTCCGCGGCGGAGGCGTTGGCGGGAAAGGCCAACAGCACGGCAGCTACCAAGGACGTCAGGAACCGGAGGGTGATGGATCGACTCATGGGGGCGGTCATTGTGGTACCTTTTCCGGAACGGAAACCGTGGGGTGCTGGTTAGCTTCTTTGGCCTTCGAGGCCGGTAGAACTCGCGGGCGAAGTCGAAGGATAACTTTGGAACCTACGGCAGGAAGGTTCGTGGCGTGAATCTGCCACATGAGCGCGTCATTGTCCTGGCTGTGGATCGCCGGCAGGCAAAGCAACTCGTCACCAAAGGTCGAGAGAGAGATCACATTTCCGCTCTGGTCGCTCGAGTATCGTCGCGGCCCAGGCCCGTCGCCATACAAGACGGAACCCGCGAAGAGAAATGTGTGCGTCGGGAACTTGGCGTTCTTGTCCGTTGAAGTGGAGTCATCAGACCTCCTGCTCGAAGGGGCGATAAAATCGCTGATGGGATACTCCACGATTTCCCCTTCTTTGCCCTTGAGCACCAGAAAAACGTCCACCGGTCCGCCGTTGGGCGGAACGTCAATCCAGCGCTCGGCTTGACCCTCGAGCTGCTGGCGCCTCGCCGGACTTCCCGGTTTGGCGCCCAACAGCAGGAGCGCCGCGTGAATGTGCATTGGCTTGGCCTCCATCGCGAGGATGGACTCATGCTCCTTGGTTCCTTTGGTGCAGGCCACCAACTCCAGCTCGCCTTGATGAAGGCAGACGGAACATTCCACGTCCACGCACCGCTCCTGAACGTTGATGGTCACTCCTGGAAACAGGAGTTTATGCCAGGCGTCTTGAACGGGGGGGTTCGCGGCGCCCCCGGCTGATCCGGGGCGGTTGGTGGAAAGGACCCCGGAGGTAGGCTCGGCCGCGCAGAGCGCGACGCAGGGCATGGTCAGTGCCAGCCACAACCCCACGAAACCCACTGGTTTCCTTCTGTGCCCTTGGTTGGTCATTGGCATGTCCCCGCCGGTTGGATTACCCGGCGAGGAGGCAGACTTTCAGTGACGTTATTGCGGACCCGTGTGAAAAGTGAGTGGGGTTCGGCGGCGAGAGTGTTGGGCGTGTCCGAGGCGGCAAGGTCGGAGCATCCCCGTCCCGCGGCCGCGGGAGGACGGCCGAGCCAACGAAGGACACGCCCAAAGGGACCGCCGCCCTTCGGGTTTTCGGGGAAAGGGGCATCTGGCTTCGGTGCTCGCCCGCCAACAACTCAGGTCATCTCTCAGAAGATTCATCGATCCATGGCACACTCGCGAACTCATGCGATGTCGGGACTTGACCGCAGATCAGGGCCTGGCCTGGCGCGTGACGATGGGGACGTAGCCGAGTTCCAGACCCGCCGGCGGCGTCACCAGCAGGGCAGGATCCAGACTCGCCAGCTTTCCGCGTGTGGGCGGCGCCATGTAGTCGCGATCGATCGGCCAGTTCGCGTGGAGCTTCTCGACGAACGCCTGCAGTTTCGCCCTCTTTTCTTCGCTCCAGGCGTATTGCTGAAACGAAGGCTGATCCACGAAGCGATACCACGAATAGGTGACCACCGAACCGTCCACGAGCTTCACCGTGAACGGGCCTCGCTTGGGACCGGGCTTCGCCCAGGCACCCACGGTGGGCGAGGTGTAGGGCACTCCCAGCGTGGCGAGCTTGAACTCCTGCAGGTGCAACCGCGTCTCGGCCGGGACGTCCTTGGCCGGGACCGCCACACGTTCATCGCCCACATGTTTGTAGTACTGCGGGAACAGACCCTTCGGACTCAGGTCGTTGGTGACCCACTGCAAGCCCCACACGTTGCCCTCAAAGATCTTCGTGTCGAACGAGCGCTCCACCCCGGTCATCACGTTGCCACCCTGGTCGAAGCGCGTCGTCCGCGTCGTCAGCTTGGGTTTCCAGGTCGCTTTTTCATCGAATCGTCCGGAGCAGGCCGGACCGCCGTCGCGCCAGGCCTTGAAGGCGTCGTACAAGGCGGCCTTCGAGTAGTAGGTCACGTCCTGGACGAGGATGGCCCGGCCCTCGGCATCCACGGGGAACTGCAGTTTGGGGATCTTGGAATAGCGGGTGCCCTTGGCGTCCTGGCTGTCGAAGCGGGGCACGGTGTTGATCTCCATGGCGCCGCCGCCCATGTCGCCCGGACGTGCGTCCAGTCCGCGACCGTAGATGAACGGGTAGTTGAACAACTTGCCGATCTTGCTCCAGGTCTCCGGGATGTAATAGGCCATCGGCCCCTTGTAGTTCGCGGCGCTCAGGAAGCAGGTCCAACTCTGGTCGCCGGTGGGGGGATCGCCCGTGGTGGCGTCAGTGAAAGGCAGCGCCATCCACGTGTAGCCCAGAAACTCGCCGTTGGGGTTGCCCTGGAAAGGCAACGCATCAGGGGGAATGAGCAGCCGGTTGCTCAACTGGGCGATGCCCAGGCGATGGTCGGGAAGCGCCTCGTTTTCGTAGAAAAACGACCACCCCGGTGAGCCGACCTCGTAGTCGTAGCATTGCGGCGTGGCATTCAGGCTGAACTTCGGCGGGCCATAGCGGAAGTGGTTCCCAGCCCAGTATCCCAGGCCGCCTTCCAGCGTTTGAAAGACGCTGCCCCACGTGGGACCCCGCTCCTTCCAGGTGCGCGCGAGCGTTCCCTCGGGGGCCAGCGGTTTGTCCTTGTTGTCGGAGTTGTTCGGCGTAACCCACGAACTCGGGAGGCCGATCTGAAAATCCGCCAACGGCTGATCCACGAGCGGCCAAACGGCGGCGTAGAAACCCATCCCGGCACTGTAGCCGGATCCAGCCGGGGGCCGGTCATGACTGAAGCCGATATACCCGTGCAGCCCCTGGGATTCCGATGTGACGACGCCGGCGTTGTCCGCCGCGGTAACGGTCGTGACACCCATGGCTGCGGCGGCAGCAAGGAGCCAGAGCTGCTTCGTGGTGTTGTGTTTCACGGTCGTCTGTCTGAGGGGCCTATCCTGTTCATGGGGATCAACGGCAGTCCAGAGGGGCGCCGCCAGAAGAGTGCCGACGCCCCGGCTCTCCGAGGTGGAGGAAGGGGGTCCGGATCGCAACCGCCCCAGGAATCGGGCGTCGGAGGATGAATGCGCTCGGGCGTGCTCGAGGGTCCGCGAAGGATCGGGCCGACCCAATCATCGAAAAGGCTGTCGGGCATGCAGGTCATCTTCAGCGGTCTCCCGAGGCCGTCGTCGGGACCGGCGATCGCAAAGACGGCGGATTTGCCTCTCCCAGCCTACCTTGGCTTTGACTTCTGGCTTGGCTAATCCTTACGCGTGACCGTGGAAGTCGGCACAATACGAGCCCTTGGCGACAGGCTGCAGGCCGTCGTCGCTGCGCAGGTGCCCTGGCGCTCCTCGCTCCGCAACCAGGCGCTCCAGCACCCCGATCACCGCCTCCCTTTTGCGAGCCGGGCCTACCATTTTCCCTCCGCCAACTCCTTCAGAGCCATTTTGTCCAGGGAGAGCTCCGCAACCAGCCTCTTCAAGCGGGCGTTCTCCTCCTTCAGTGCCTTGTATTCACGCACCGTTTCGACGTCGGCTCCTCCGTACTGCTTCTGCCATCTGTGGTACGTCGCCGGGCTGATCCCGAGGTCCTTGCAGACCTCCTCCACCTTTCGGCCTCCGGCCAATGCCGTGGCGGCGTCGTGCAGCATCTTCACGATTTGTTCTGCGCTAAGCCTCGTTCTCTTCATGCGAGTCTGGCGGGCAGCTCTGCCTGCCGACTCTCATAGCATCTGGCTCAGTTTATGGGGAGCACCCTAGTCCCGCATGCCGCGTCAGGGGGGCGATCGAGACCGAGGGGGCGAGGTCTCAAGGAGAGGAGTTGCCCAGCAGCGTGGTGAAACTGGCCGGCGGGAGCACGAACTCGGCCGTGCCACTCCGCGCTTCCGCGGATCCCTGTTCCTCCATTCCCCGGGTTGCGTCGGTGATGAAGCGGCGCCAGGCCGTCACCGATGCCGGCAGACCGGTCAGCACCGCCAAACGCTGGTTGCCCCTGTTGACCATGTGGAGGGCATATCGGTGGCGGGCGGGATCGCCAAAGGCCGCCACCGTGACCTCCGCTCGGTCGGTGGTCAGGGGTAAGGACAAGGCCCCGGGCGGGGTGGCGCCCAACTGCTTGAGATTCCAAAAACGCTGGGTCGGCTTCAGCGGCCCGGCCTCGCCATAGACACCGCCGCCGGACAAGACGGAGTAGTCGGTGGTGAGCTGCCATTCCATGATGGTTGCCGGCCGGGCATGCGCGCAACACCTCACGTAGAGTTCGACTTCCTGCAACTGGAACCAGGGCTCCAGCCGGGCGATGGGATACTCGTGCAGGTGCGCGTCCGGGCCCGATTCGGTGATCAGGAGCGGCACGCCGAGTTGCTGGGCGGCCTGAGCCCAGGCCGACAGGGCGTCCGAGGTGCAACCGCGCCAGGTGTGGAAGGCCACGGCGCCGATGGAGCGGTGCGTGGCGGGGTTGGCCAGGGACGGTCGAATGAAATCGAGTGCGGCGGGGGTGCCGTGGGCTGTGTCCCCCAGCAGCAGCTTGGTGGTCAGTCCGCGTTTCACCAATTCCGCGCCCATGTGCTGGATGAACTGCGCATGCTCGGCGGGAGTCTGACGAACCTCCACGCCTGTCTCGGGTTCGTTGAATGAGAAGTAAGCCGTTTCGACGTCGTAGGCGTGCTTGAGATGCACCAGGTAGCTGGCGAGCGAGGTGCCAATGCGGTCAAGCTTGTCCACATTGAGCGCCGTGCCACGAAGGCCCCGAGGTTGGGACGGTGCGCGGGCCCATCGGGGAGGAGACCAGGCGCTCACGATCAAGGGGATCCTTCGGCGAGCCAGCGTGCGTGCCGTTTCCATCGCGTCGCTGACCTTTCGGTGCAATTGCCCGGCGCGGGCCGCAACGAGCGGGTCCAACCCTTCCTCCGGATCCCACTCGGCCCAAGGCATGTCGACGCGCCCCCACGCCACGCGGAGGTTTTCCAAGTTGTACGACAGGACCGCGGGGTCGGTGTCGGGGAATTGAAGGCGGAAGTTGCCGCCGATGCCGTCGAACGCCCGTCCCGGTTTCATGGTGTCCAGGACCAGTCTTACTGGCCTGGGGTCGGGAGTCGCGCTGGCGGACAGCTTCAACGAGGTTGAGGCGGTGCGTCCCGCGGCAGCATCGCCCGCCATGACTTCAAGATACACCTGGTAACCGGTCGGCTGAACGGCGGTGCTTTGGGTCACGAAATGCTGACGAATGGAGGGATCATTGAGCGAGGTGGGACGGTCTGAAATATCGCGCCGCACTACCACGGTCCTCGGCTCGCTCCACCGGATTTCCAGCGTGCGCCGGGGGGCGGAAATCTTCACGCCGGTTGATGTCTCGCGCAGGAAATTCCCGACTCTATCAGCTGGTGCCGGGGCAAGCCTCAGGCGGGCAGCGGCCGCAGCTCCCGTGGAGGAGAGCTCAAGCTGACCGTCGGCGAATTCTGCGTCGGGCAAGTCGACACAGAAGTAGACGCCGGCCATGGGCGTGTTGGTCTTGAAGGTCGCGAGGAGATCGAGGGTCGCCTCACCGGGGACCGTATCCGTCACCACCGCCTTGAAGGCCATCTCTTCGATTTCGGATTCCACGGTGCCTTGAGTTCCCGTCCGGGAATAGCGCGGGCGCTGGAGGTACTTCACCGCGGAGGAGAAGCCAGTCCAGTCGGGATGGACGATCCGCAATCCCGCCTCGAACTC
>JADLFD010000348.1 GCA_020845805.1 Verrucomicrobiales bacterium
AGGGCAAGGGTGACACCTTGGTCTTTCTGCACGGGTTTCAGTACACGTTCGAGGCGTCGCTGGAGCATTTGAAGAAGTTGGAGGAGACCTATGTGCGTGCGGAGGACAGCCCGATTTCGAACCTGGTCTATTTTTCGTGGCCCTCGTGCGGCAAGCTGACCGACTACCAGGACGACCAGGTGGATGCCATTGAATCCGGCAAGCTCCTGGGCCGCCTGTTTCGCAAGACCCGGCAGTTCTTTGCGGAGTATTTCGGGAGCAAGGAGGACCCGCGCCGCGAGTTCTGTGGGCGCAAGATTCATCTCGCCGCGCACTCGATGGGCAACCAGGTCCTCACCCACATGGTTCATGAGATGAACCACTACCCGCAGGAACCCTTCTCTCTCTTCAACGAAGTGTTGCTGCTCAACGCGGATGCGGACTGGAACGTGTTCGAGCCGGGGAAGCCGTTGCATCGACTCCCCGAGTACTGCGAGCGCACGCACATCTACAACAACTACAGCGACGACGCGCTCTGGGTGTCTCAGCACACCAAGAACTTCAAGAAACGTCTCGGGCGCCATGGTCCCTCGGATCTGGAGACGCTTCCGCCTCGCACGCTCGTCGTGGATGGATCCGGGCTGAAGGCCGTGTCGTCGAAGCTGGGGGCGGCGTCGGAGAAGGATCGCTTCGCGGTTCGTGCCGCGGAGATCACGGGGGCGAAGGTTCCCCAGCGCGAGCGGTTGATGGATCACTGGGGGTATCTGTACCGGCCCGAGGTGATCGCCGACGTGAAAGCGGTGCTGGCTGGCGGGTCGGCGGCGCGCATTCGGGGACGCACGGCGACGCCGCATCCCAAGCTCTTCAAACTGACCGCTCCCTGAGCTGAGACTTCCTTCGATGGAGAAGGGGTCCTGCGACGAGGGGATTGGGACTGACGCATGGTGGCGCCGGGGGCAGGCTCAGGCCATGACCACGCCCGCCTTGGCTCCTAGGAGGATCGTCCCTGGCCGGTGCCGCAGCCGGGCCTGGGCCGGTTTCCCGATGGCGGTACTGGTCGCCGCCCTCACGGTGTGCGCGAATGCGGCGGTTCGGGAACTGGGCGTGGAGGTTTCGACCTACCTCGATCCGGTCACGGGGGTGACTGTGCGCGAACTGACCGCGCCGCCGCATACGGCCGACAACCTGTATTTCCACGTGTCCAACTTCACCGCGGACAACCGTTTCGTGCTCCTGGTCAGCGAGCGGAACGGGCGGTCCGCACTCTGCCGGGTCGAGGTTGAAACCGGGAAACTCGCCCAGATCACCGACGACCCCGCCATCGGCGCACGAAGTGCGTGTCCGGATCCGCGCGATCCGCGCCGAGTGTACGTGATGAAGGGGGCGAAGGTGCTGGTGTTGGACCCGGTGGAGGGTGCGACCCGGGAAATCGGGGAGATCCCGGGTCCGCACCTGGGCGGGTTCCAGCAACCGATGCCCAGTCATGACGGGAAGCATTTGGCGGTGACCAAGCAGCGCGATGCGGCGAACTGGGAGATCGGGTTGCTCAGCGTTGCCGACGGCGCGTATCGCACGGTGCTCACCCAGGGATTCCGCATAGGTCACGTGCAGCCCAGTCCGACGGACCCGTTGATTTTCTATGTTTGGGAGACGGGCGGGTTCGCGCCGCAACGCACCTGGCTGGTGAACTCGGACGGCAGTGGCAACCGCCCGTTTTACGCGCGGACGGCGTCCACGAATTGGTTCACTCCGCTGAAGGAGTGGGTGACGCATGAGGCCTGGGTCGCGGGCACGGGCGAGATGACAATGATCAACGACAAGGTCGGGGTGATGATGGTTTCGAAGGACGGCGCGGCGCGGTTGGTGAGGGAGGGGAATTACTGGCATGCCGCGGCGCGGCCGGATGGACGTCAGTTGGTGATCGACGACATGCAGGGCCGATTGTGGTTGTGCGAGTCGGGGACGGGGAGCCTGCGGTTGCTGGCGACGGGGCTGCGCGACACGGTGCGCGTGCATGCCCATGCGTCGTACGACCGTCAGGGGCACTGGGTGCAGTTCCACACCGGGCGCACGCGGGAGACGGTGGCGCTGATCGACCTGCGGACGCTGCCGGTTCAGCGTTGGGTGGGGGAGGACGGGCTCTGAGATCGGCGGTCGTCGACGGGTGTGGTGGCCTCGATGCGATTGTTCTCAGAGGTGATGTCGCCGGCCTTTTCCTCCAGCCGGATGCCCACGGTCTGGCGCTGCTCCGCCCCGGTGCGGGTGTCACGGATGGTGTTGTTCTTCAGGACGAGGTCCCGGGTGGCGCCGCGCACGCGGATGCCCGCGGCGGAGTCCTTGCTCCCGTTGTTCTCGATGAGGTTTTCCTCGAGTCGATTGCGGTGTCCCGCCATGCCTTCGGATTCATCGCGGAAGAAGATCCCATCCGCCGCGTTGCCCACCACCTGGTTGCCGCGCAGCAGATTATCGGTGTCCTTGTGCCCGATGGAGATGCCGAATCGTCCGTTGGCCTCGAGTCGGTTGCGCTCGAAGATCCCGTCCTTCACCCGCCAGCAGAGGAAGAGCCCGTCCTCGCCGTTGCGCCGCGCGAGATTGTCGCGCAGGACGGGGCGCTGGGATCCCGACCCGGGATGGAATCCGAGTGAGGTGTTGTCCTCGCTCAGGCAGTCGGTGAGTTGGACGTCATTGGACTGCTGAAAGCTGAATCCGTCGCCGTGGTATTCGCGGACGGTGCAGTGACGGATGATCGCGCCGTGGCAGCGGTACAGGAAGAGGCCGCCGCCGCGGCAGCCATTGAGATGTGGGTTTTGGGCGCGGTTGCCGACGAGGGTGAGGTTTTCCACGCGCGCGTTCTCCGCGTCATAGCCGCTGATGACCGGGAAGACCGTGGCGGCCTGCGCTCCGGCACTGACCATGCAATCGGCCATGAGCGGGCGCGAGATGGAGAACGAGTCGCCATTGCGACCCGTGATGCGAGCGACGGTGGTGTGGAAGCCTCCGGCGTTGCGATCCCAGATGGCGATGCCGTCCCCGACGGCGAAATTCTCCGGATGCTCCAGCGTGACTTGTTCCTCGCCGAAGTCACCGTCCAGTTTGAGGGCGGAAGTGGCCGCGGGGGCCTTGCGCAGGATGGTGGCGGCGCCTTGTCCGCGCACGGTGACGTGGGGACGGAGGTGCAGTGAATCGCGCATGAGATAGTCGCCGGGCCCGATTTCCACCGTGCCCCCGCCAAGCTGGGCTACGTAGTCGACGGCAGCCTGCAGGGCGCGCTGGGTGGTGCCGACAATGTCCGAGCCGGGCGAGGTGCCGACGGTGACGACCGGTCGGTCGGTCATGGTGCCGTGCATGGCTCGCGGCAGCTGGCGATGGGCCGAGTCCGCGGCCTCGGGTTCGGCGGCGTGGAGGGGAATGGTCGAGGGCAGGGCGCCGGAGGCCAGCAGCACGGCGGCGAGGAACGCGTGGCGGAAGGGGAGACCGGTCGTGGCGCTCATGCGGCAGGTATGCGGAGACGGATGACGGAAGGCAAGACCGAGGAGTAGGGCCGGGCGGTGGTGCTCACTCCATGAACGCGCGAATGATGCGGTTGCTGTGCACCACGCGTTCCGCGAGGAGATGGGCGAGGAACTCGAAGAATTGGGCGGCGAGCTCGGGTCGTTCCCGCTTCATGCGTTCGAGATCGCCGGTGGATAATCGGTGCACCACGAGGTCCGTATCGGCGATGACCGACGCGGTGCGCGGCACACCCAGGATGAGGCCCAGCTCCCCCACCACGGTTCCGGGTCCCTGGCGGCGATTGCGGTTGAGACCGGACGGCGTGGCGAGCGCGGTGGTGACGCGTCCGGACTCGATGAAGTAGAGGGCATCCGGAGCGGAGTGCTGGGCGATGAAGCAGGTGCCCGCGGGGATCACGAGCCGTTCCAGGTGCTCAATGAAAGGGGTCAGCGCAGCGGGGTTGGGCCAGTAGGGTTCGAGCACATGGCGCGGGGGGCAGCTGGCTTCGGATTGATTCGCCGGGGTGGCCGAGAGGAGGGATTCCTCGCACCACTCGATTCCGTGATCGAGCGTGGGCAGGATGCGGTGTTGGGGGCCCGAGTCCTGCCTCAGGACATCCACGGCGAGCTGTTGGCGCAGGCGTGGACTGAGTTGAGTGAAGACGATCTGGAAACGATGCTTTTCGGCGAGTTGAAGTGCCCGGGTCAGGCTGAAGACCGCGGAGCTGTCGAGTCCGGAGACCCGCTGGAAATCGAGGGCGACGAAGCGGAGGGGCGAAGCGGAGGAATTCTCGGCCCGGTGACGGATCTGACGCAGGAGGGAGCTGGCCGTGCCGAAGAAGAGATAGCCTTGCAGGCGCAGCACGAGCACCTGGGGGCCGAGCGCGGTGAGGGCGTTGCGGTGTTCTGGCGGGCGATCGACGTTGCTCGGGTGGTCGGAGGCGGTGAGCGCGTGGGTGACCACGCTGACTTTGGAGTAGTTGAGGACGAAGAGGACCAGGGCGGCGAGGAGTCCGACGGCCACACCCTGGACATAACCGAGGGTCCCGATCACGGCGAGAATGACGAGCACGACGGCGTAGTCGCCGCGGGGCAGACGATGGCGTGCGCGCAGCACCCAGTCGTGGAGAAAGCCGAGACCGAGGCAGCAAAGAATGCCGCCCAGGACAAAGCGCGGGAAGAAAGTGGCCGGCGTGGGCCCGGCGAGCCAGGCGAGTCCGCAGAGCGCCGCGGCGAGGGTCGGGGCGCGACGGTCACGGGAGCCCAGGTCCCAGCCCAGTCGGGTGAGGTTGAGGGACTGGAACCCGACCAGGCCGAACCCGAATGCGTTCGCGACATTGGAAACGCCGGCGATGCGTAGTTCCCGGTTGAGATCGAGTTCGGTACGCGTGAGCAACTCGACGCCGCTGGAGTTGAAGAGGATGGAAAGCGCGGAAGTGACCAGCACCGAGCCCACCACCGGTGCGATGCCGGGCAGGAGGTCCCAATCGACCAGGCGGAGGGCGTCCAGGGTCCAGGGATTCAGGGACAACCCACCGGCGAGATGTGCGGACGGCAGCCAGCCTTGGTCGCGCGCGGTGGCGATCGGGATGCCGAATCCGGCCAGGAGCAGGAAGAACAAGGGGACTGAACCGATGAGGAGTGCCGTGAAGAGGACGGGCTTGGGTCGCAGGCGGATGAAGGTGAAGAGCAACAGCCCCAGAGTGAGCGCGGCGGCGACTTGGGCGAGGACCAGGGAGAGACGGGGCGCGTCGAGCGAGGACCAGGCTTGAGGGGGGGCGCCGGTGCTGACCCGGACGGCGCCGATGACGAGCAGCCATCCGGATCCGGCGAGGAAACCGCCCATGACCGGGTAGGGGAGGTAGCGGGTGAGGCTACCGAGTCGCCACCGGCCGAGCGCGAAGAGCACGATCCCGGTGATCAGGGAGGTGGTCGCAAGGGCGGCCAGCACGGTCATGGCGATGCTCTCGGGTCGGGCATCGTCGGGCAGGCGTGTGGTGATGGACTGAGCGATGAGGACCAGCAGCGGCGCGATGCGTTCCTGGGGAGTGGCGATGGTACCTGGAGCACAGGCAGCGCGTGCGATCAGGAGGCCGGAGACGCAGGCGGTCAGCAACGCGGCGCTGGTGCCGAGGTGGGCGGCGGCGGCGAGCGGTCCGGAGAAGATGAGCGCGCCCAGCGACTGCGCCATGACGATGCAGACGGCGGCGAGGACCAGTCCGGCGAGGAGATCGGGGGCGAGGGCGCGGCGCGACATGGCATGGACGGCAGTGGTGTTGATCACCGCTGCTGGAGGGCCGGGAGGTCAAGCGTGAGATCGACGTGGCGAGGGGTAGCCGCCGACGGGAGTCCGCGCTGGATGGCGTTGGCGGATGGAGTGAGCGGGAGTGGTCGAGTGAGCGCCGTCTGCACGACGGCGGCTACGGAAAGGAACGAGGGAGTAGCCGCGGACGTGAGTCCGCGCTGAACGGCGTTGGCGAAGGGGGTGAGCCCGAGGGGAGGAGTGAGCGCCGTCTGCACGACGGCGGCTACGGAACGAAGAAGTAGCCGCGGACGTGGAGTCCGCGCTGGATAGCGTTGGCGAAGGGGGTGAGCGGGAGCGGGCACGAAAAACTCCGGCTGGCGGGTTGCCGGCTCGTGCCTATACTCCGCACACGTATTAATTTGGCATGAGCACCATCCCCCACATTCCGGCGTTGCGACTGGGCCGGACATACGCGTCGTTGGAGAAAACGGAAGTCCGCGATCACCGGTCCGGCTCGGTGCTGGCCGAGGTGTCGCAGGTGAATGGCGGGATCGTGAAGCGCGATCTGGCGCGGATTGGGGTGGCGCGCGATTCGCTGAAGCGCTTTACGGTGGCGGAGTTGATGGGGTTGTGCGCCAAGGCGGGCGGGCTTTTTCTGGAAGGAACCCTGCCTCTGGGCGACCAGGGCCATACGCAGACCGCCCAGCAGTACATTGAGACGCTGAGCCTCACCAGCGGTCTGCCGCATGTGATGGTGCGTCGCAACATGACCAAGATCCACTATGCGCTGACGCACATGGCGGAGGTCTTGAACGGGCTATCGCGTGGACTGGACCTGAGCCTGCTTGACCGGGGGTATGGCGAGCAGTTCGGCACGAAGCTCAGCTTCTTCCCCACCTGCCAGGCGTTGGGTCTGGTGATGCCGAGCAATTCGCCGGCGGTGAATTCGCTTTGGATTCCGGCCATCGCGTTGAAGACCCCGGTGGTGATCAAGCCGGGCAAGGAAGAGCCGTGGACCCCTTATCGTCTGATCCAGGCCTTCATCGCGGCGGGCGTACCGGCTGAAGCGTTCGGGTTTTATCCCACCGACCACGACGGGGCGGCCACGATTCTGAACTTGTGCGGTCGCGCGCTGATCTTTGGCGACCGATCGACCACCCAGCAGTATGCCAGCAACCCGGGGATCCAGGTGCATGGCCCGGGCTGGAGCAAGATCCTGCTGGGCGAGGACGAGGTGGATCGTTGGGAGCAGTATCTGGACGTGATGGAGTCGTCGATCAGCGACAACGGGGGGCGTTCCTGCATCAACGCCAGTGCGAT
>JADLFD010000349.1 GCA_020845805.1 Verrucomicrobiales bacterium
GTCGCGACGTGCGCACTCTCGGATGCTATCTCGCCTGCACCCGCCGCGCCGGTCGCCTCGCCCTCGAAGGCGACCTGGCCCTGGGATTCCTCGAGCGCGACTGGTCCCGCTCCACCATCCTCCCCGAGGTCGCTATCACCGCGCCCTGCGGCAGCACCGACGGCTACCTCCGCGACGCCGACGGCCAGGTAAAGCCCGTCCTCGGCCCCTTCGACGCCACTCCGGAAGCGCTCCGTGCCAAGGACCGCGTCCTGCAGGGCATCCTCGCCTTCCAAAAACTCTGGCTCGATCTGCGTACCGCCAAGTCGGACGTGCCGATCTCCACCGAGATGCTGCGCGACCTCGACGCCGCGGCCGCTCCCCAGCTTTACCGGCTCCTCGAGTTCCCCACCAAACCCGAGGCCGATCGCCTGGGCGTGCTCAGCCACGACGAGAATTACTTCGGACAGACGCACAGCGCCCCACTCTGCGATGAGGAAACCCCCACGCGCCTGCGCCGTGAAGGTCTCCAAACGCTCTTCCAATCCTCACGCTGCTACTGGCCTCAGGGCATCGTCGCGCGCACTCACCCTCGCCTGGTCTCCGCCCTCCGCGCCGGTTGGACCGATCCCGCCGCACTCGGACGCCTCGGCGCCTGGCACAGTGTCGCTCTCCATGACGGTGGCATGACCGACGAGGAACTCTCGTCCCTCGGCGCCCTCCTCCATGGCCTCGCCGTGGACCAGGTGATCTTCACCGGCCAACTCGCCCCCGTGGTCGAGGAGGTCTTTCTCTTCCTCTGGAACCACGAGAACCGACCGCTCGCCGCCTCCCGCGAATTCCCGCGTCTCATCCTGCTCGGCGATCCCGAGGACGTCCCGCTCCGCCGCGAATTCCTCGATCACTGCCGACGGGTCAGTGGCGATCCCTCCGATCCCACGGTGCTTCGCGACATCCGGCGCCTCCTCGATCCCGAGAACGAATCCGCCCTCGTGCTCACCAACCAGATCACGTCCCAGGCCGCCGCCCCGCTTCTCAACGGGCTGGCCCCCTTCCTCGGGAAACACGGCACGATCCTCGCCGCCTGCGGGCTCTTCGACCGGCACACGATCGAACACGACGCGCCCCTCGCCGCCCCCGTCAACTCCTGGTGGCGCGCCCTCGGCAGATCCCTCGGCTACGCGCCCTGGAGTCCCGCCGCCGCCGCCGGTCGCGCGCATCTCGGCAACTGGATCACCTTCCGACGCGCCTCCGAAGCCGCGGTCTGGAACCGGCAATGGATGTTCTCCGTGTCCGATGCCATCCACGCCTCCGAACCCATGCCCACCCTCATCGGCGCCGCCGACTGATCCACCCGGGATCCCCTCCACCCACTCCTTTCCGCACACCGCCGACTCCTCCCTGCCATGTCCACCAAACCGGCCTCCCGAACCCCGCCTCCGCCGCTGGTCTCGATCATCATCCCGGTGTTCAACAAGGTCGAGTTGACCATGCAGTGCCTTGCCGCACTCGCCCAGGTCACGCGCCACGTGCCGCACGAGGTGATCGTGGTGGACAATGCCTCCACCGACGCCACTCCGCGCCGCTTGCGCGATCAGGCCCCGCACGTCCGTCACCTGCGCAACGAAACCAATCGCAACTTCGCCGGCGCCTGCAATCAGGGCGCCGCCAGCGCCTCGGGCAAGTATCTCGTCTTCCTCAACAACGACACCGTCCCGCTCGAAGGCTGGCTCGACGCCCTCCTCGAAGAAGCGCGCTCCCACCCCGAGGTGGCCCTCGTCGGATCCCGCCTGCTCTACGAGAACGGCCTGATCCAGCACGCCGGCATCGCCTTCGCCCGCGAGACACGCAGCCCTTTCCATCCCTACCGACTCCTCCGCGCCGACGACCCGCGCGTCAATCGCCGGCGCGAACTCCAGGCCGTCACCGCCGCCTGCATCCTCATGCGCCCCCGCTGGTTCCAGGATTGCGGTGGCTTCTCGGAGGACTACCGCAACGGCTATGAGGACCTCGACCTCTGCCTCCGCGTCCGCCAACGCGGCGGCGTCATCGTCTACCAGCCCAAGAGCGCCCTCTTCCACCTGGAGTCCCAAACACCGGGACGCATGCGCCACGACAACGACAATCGCGCCCTCTTCTTCCAGCGCTGGAATGACGCCGTCCTCTCCGACGAAGACGCCTACTATTTTGATGACGGCTATGCCCTGACCGGGCATCGCGAAGGCAACTCCGAGAATCCCACCCTGCGACGAATCAGTACCGACGACGAACGCGCCCGCTGGAAACAGGTCGCCGAAGCGCAGCGCTTCGCCGCGGCTCGCCGCCGTGCCGACACCGTCGCCTGCCTCACCCGCCATGATGCCTGGCCCGAGGACGGTCCCGTCCGCGCCTGGGCCGGCGCCCTGGCTTCCAAGCTCGGCCTTCCCGAAATCGCTCGCGCCCACTTCGAAGCCTCGCTCGAGCATCAGGAGAATCCGGAACTGCGCCTCCTGCTCTCGCTGATCTCCCCCGGCAACCAGCGCGGCGCCGCCGTGGCCCGCTGGGAAACGTCAGCCAAAGGCGCGTTCCACGCGCTGCGCCGCGGCCAGTTCACCGCCGCCCAGACCGCCTTCGAAACCGCCCTGCTGCGCGGCGCCCCCCCAACCCTGCTGCTCCCGGCCTACTGGGAAACCACCCGAAACCTGGACCAGGAGGACAGCCCCGCGCTGGAGCACGCACTACGCCACCTGCCCCGCCTCGATGTCGCCTCCCAGCGCCGCCTCGAACCCCGCGCCGCCCAGGTCGCAGCTCTTGCCCAACCCGCCGCCACCACGCCCCCAAACCCAGCCGGCACCGACGCCGACCTGACCTCCCCTGAGGTCTCGATTCTCATCCTCGCGCACAACCAACTCGACCTCACCCGCCAGTGCGTCGAGAGCATCGCGCGTTGTACCCGCGTCACCCATGAAGTGATCCTGGTGGACAACGGTTCCACCGACGGCACCTGGACCTGGATGTCCGAACTCGCCGCGCGCCAACCCCAGGTCCGCGCCATTCGGAACGTCACCAACCGCGGCTTCGCCGCCGGTAACAACCAGGCCCTCAGCGTCGCTCGCGGTCGGCATGTCCTCCTGTTGAATAACGACACCGTCGTCACCGAAGGCTGGCTGGACCGCCTGCTGGACGCCTTGGCCAAACATCCCGAGGCGGGTCTGGCCGGACCCCGCTCCAATCGCGTCGTTGGTCCTCAGTGGGTCGAACATCCAGGCTACGAATCCCTCGATCAATTGCCCGCCTTCGCCGCCGAGTGGGCACGCCGCAATGCCGGCCAGTCCCGTCCCACCGGACGGCTCATCGGCTTCTGTCTCCTCGCCCGCCGTGAGGTGGTCCAGAAGATTGGCGGCCTCGACGAACGCTTCGGCAGCGGCAACTTCGAGGACGACGACTTCAGCCTGCGCGCGCGCCTCGCCGGCTTCGGCGCCCGCGTCGTCGACGACGCGTTCGTCCATCACATCGGCGGACAGACCTTCCAGGCCGCCAAGATCGACTACCGCGAAGCCATGCTCCGGAATTGGAGCCTGTTCAAAGCGAAGTGGGGTATCGATCCCGCCGCCCCCATCGAACGCGGTTACCGGCTCCCCCAGTCCCTGCCCGCGGCCGAGTCCCTCCACTTCGGACTCCCCGACCTGCACACCACCCACGAGCTGTCCGCGGACGAACACACCTGGCAGGACCGCGCCCACTTCTCCGCCCAGCCCAAACCGGCCACCACGCCCGCGACCACCGGACCCGCCCCCACCCGCACCGGGGCCCTCGCCCTCCCGCCTTGCGCGCTCCGCGGGCATCTCGGCCGCGCTCGCGAACTCCTCGCCGCCAGCCAGCAGCGTGAAGCCTGGCTCGCCACCACTCAGGCCCTCGAACAACGCCCCTTCCATCCCGAGGCCGTCCTGCTCCTCTCCGAAATCGCGGAATCCGCCGGGGATATCACCACCGCGCGCCTCTGCGCGCAGCGCGCCTGCGATCTCGCCCCCGACTGGAAACCCGCACGCAAAGCGCTGAAGAAAATCCAGCGCCTCGGCAAACCGACGCGCCCGGGCTGGCTGGTCGTCCCGCCCTCCGCCACCCCCTCCGCGGTGGCCGCCACGCCGCGCCTCTCCGTCTGCCTCATCGTGCGCAATGAGGAGCGCTTCATCGAACGCTGTCTCGCCTCCATCAAACCGCTCGCCCACCAGATCGTGGTGGTCGACACCGGCTCCACCGATCGCACCGTGGAGATCGCCCAATCCTTCGGGGCCGAAATCCATACCTTCGAGTGGTGCGACGATTTCTCCGCCGCGCGCAATGTCGCGCTCGCCCACGCCACTGGCGACTGGGTGCTCTCGCTCGACGCCGACGAGGAACTTCCCCCCGAAGAGCACGCGCGCCTGGTCGCCGCGATGAACAAGGATCGCGTGCTCGGCCTGCGCCTGCCGCTGGTCAACGTCGGGCTCGAAGCCGAGGGCCTCAGCTACGTGCCGCGCCTCTTCCGCAATGCCCCCGGACTGTTCTGGGTCAGCCGCGTTCACGAACAAATCTTCTCCAGCGTCATGGTCCGCGCCGAGGAATGGGGCATGGAAGTCGCCCTCGGCCAGCCCCAGTTGCGTCACCACGGTTATTCACGCGAGGTCGTGGAGAATCGCCAGAAGATCGACCGCAACCTGCGCCTGCTGCGCCTCGCGGTGGAGGAACACGCCGGCGACCCCAACCTGCTCATGAATCTCGGGCTGGAGTTGGTCCGCTCCGGCAATCTCGAAGAGGGCCTCGACCGTTATCAGGACGCTTTCCGCGCCCTCTCCGCGCTGCCCGCCGCCCAGGTGACCCCTGAGATCCGCGAAACCCTGCTCACTCAGTACGCCGCGTACCTCATCCGCGCCCAACGCCACCCCCAGGTCATCGAGGTGCTGCGCTCTCCCGCCGCCGGCGTCCGGCCGCTCACGGCCTCCCAGGAATTCACGCTCGGGCTCGCGCTCATGCGCACCCAGAAGCCGGCCGAGGCCGCGCAAGCCTTCCAACGCTGCCTCGCCACTCGCCATCTGGCCACGCTGTCCCCGATCAACCCGGAGATCCACAAGGCCGGCCCCCATCACTGCCTCGCGTCCTGCCTCTCCAGCATCGGTCAAACCGATGCGGCACTCGCCGCCCTTCGCACGGCGCTCGAGGCCGACCCCAAGTCACGCCCCGTTCGGCTGGACCTCGCCCGCCTCCACGTGACCCAAGGCCGCCCGGTCGACGCCCTCACCGCGCTCCATGAACTCGTCGCCGAAAACGCCGAGGACGTCGATCCCTGGCGCTTCGGAGCTGAGGTCGCGCTGAGCAACCCCGAGTTCCTCGAGTTCGCCCTCGATTGGACCGGCGAATCCGTCAAACACCACGCCACGGACGCACGACTGATCCACCAACGCGCCGAGGCGCTCATGCGATCCGGTGACGCCGCCGCGGCGCTCTCGTGGTTCGATCGCCTCGCCCATCTCGATCACCCGTCCCTGCTTGCCTCGCGCTGCCTTTGCCAACTCGTGGTCCAGGGCAAACCGAGTGCGCTCCCCGCCGAGAAAGAGGGCGCCGTGAGCAGCGAGTTCCTGCGGCTTTACCAGCGCCTGATCACCACGCCCGCCAGCGGATTCCTGCACCAGGTCAACGAACGTCTCGACCCCCTGGCCCGCGTACTGCCCTCTGCCGCACGCACCCTCAGTGCCGCTATGGCCGAGGCTGCCTAGTCGGCACCGCCGCGCGCTCCGCCACCCCTCCCAGGATCGGGAGCCTGGCCCGCGAGTCAGCTGCGCCCCGCGACCGGGCGTGGCTCGCGCTGCAGCCACGCCAACAGCATCCAGAAGACGTGACTGCCCAAACCGGCCAGCCACAGGAACACCTCCAGGCGGCCCAGGATCGCGAGAATCAAAACCAGCACCGAGAAGTCCCGGTTCGTCGCGGCGTCGATCAATCCTTGCAGACGCCCGCTACCCCCCGCTTCCGGGGGTCGGCGCATACCGCGCAACACCCTCCAGAACGACATCGCCGCCCCCACCACCGCCAGCGCCCCCAGCCAGGCCATGTGCGCCCCTCCTCCACTTCGCATCACCCCCGCCGTGATGCCGAGGAACACGCCGATGTGCACCACCTGGTCCCCCACTAGGTCCAGCCATTTGCCCAGCGGGGATTCTTTGAACGCCACCCGCGCCACGTCCCCATCGACACAGTCCAGAATCGCGGATCCTTGAAAGAGCACGGCCGCGATCACCGACCACGCCGGGTTCCCCACCGCGAACATGGCCGCCGAAACCAACCCCAGCAGGGTCGCCGCGACGGAGATCATGTTGGGCGTCACCGGAGTAGGGATCAGCAGCCTCGCCAGGGGCCGCCCCACCGGCCGGTTGAACCACCGATCCACCGTGCCGTCGGCAGAACTCCGGATCGACGCCCACAGGCACCGCGTCGCGCGCCTTGCCTCCCCGGCGTTTCTCACCACACACGCCACCCCTTCTGCCCGGAGCGGAGCAGTCCCCTCCGCCTCCCGAAACGGATCCCCCCCCGCCCACCCCTTCGGCACGGACACCGCCAACACCCCCACCCCCTCGGCGTCCGTCAGCCGAGCACTCCCAGCCGCAGCCAACCGCTTGAGGTCCACCGCCTGCACTAGCGCATCCGTGCGCAACCAGACTGCGCGCCCCCCAGCCGGGTCCGCCGCACTAACCACCTGGAACGGAATACGCCACGCCCGGGTCCGGGGTATCGGCGGCAATTCCTGAGTCGCCACCACCGTCAGCGGTGCCAAACCCGCCCGATGGGCCGCCACCAGCAACCGATCCAGAGTCGTCAGACCCGCCACCCGCAGGGCGGCCGTGTCGGGATCCGCCACCACGTAAGCCGGACATAATCCTCCCACCGGCGACGACGTCGCGGCGGAAGTCAGAGGATTCGGAGACGCCATGCGCGCGCGAGGCTACAGGGAACCCCCCTGGATTTGCAGCTGCGACCTCCACGCCACCTCCCCCCCCTGCGGAAGCGAAATCCGAGGCCGGCGGCGCGATTCCGCGCGATCCACTTCACGTACGTCCTTGCACGCCGGTCCATCGGGCTGGGCCATAGCCCCCAAGGTCGCCCCCCCCGGACGCCGCGCCGGGCCCCCACATTTGACGTCTCTCGTGTCCGGTGCGAGCCTAGCGGCCATCCACCCCTACGCCAGGGGTGGACTTTTTGTCTGCATCCGGACGGAGGGGTTCAACGGAACAGTCTCAGACGTATCACCATGCAACAACGCACACCATTTCCACGCCTCGCCCGGGTCCGCCCCTGGTGGCTGCTCGTCGTCACCGTCGCGCTGAGCGCTCTGGGACTCCCCAGCCCGGCGCAAGAGGCGCCCCCCGAGAAGGCCGTCATCCGCCTGACGTCGCCCAAGCCCGGCATGACCTTCGATGCCCCTGGGCCCATCGCCTTCCAGGGCTACGCCATCGATCCTGCAGGGGATATCCGGCACCTCGAGTTCTTCGCCAACGAACTGCCCATCGGTTCCTCGGATTTCCTTTCCAAGATCGCGACCATCCCCGGCATGACCATCCCTCACCATCTGGTGTGGGAAGGCATCGCCCCCGGCTCCTACAAGGTCGTGGCCCGCGGACGGGATTCCCTCGGAAACCCGGTCGAGTCAGAAACCCTCCCCGTCGAAGTGACGCGCCCCGCCAGCGGCCGCTTCCAGTTCGTGTCCTCCGGCGCCGAATGGCGCTACCACAATGACGGCACGGACCTGGGCCAGAAATGGCGTGATCCAGCCTTCGAGGATCGTTCCTGGCCGTCGGGCCCCTCCGAACTGGGCTATGGCGACGGCGATGAAAAGACGGTCACGCGTACCGACGGCGCCCCGCACCCCCTCACCGCCTACTTCCTGCACACGTTCCTGGTGCCCGCTGATCTCAACGTCGCCCGACTCGAGATCCGCCTCGTCCGCGACGACGGCGCGGTGGTCTATCTCAACGGCAAGGAACTGCTGCGAGACAACCTGCCCGACGGCGAAATCACCTTCACTACCCCCGCTTCCGACTCCACCGAAAACGAAAACCGCGTGCGGCGCTTCCAGGTCCCCGCGGACGCCCTGGTCGCGGGCCCCAACCTCCTCGCGGTGGAAGTCCACCAAGCCAGCCCCTCCAGCAGCGACCTGAGCTTCGACCTGCAACTGATCGGCCTCTCCTCCGACACCCCCTCCCCCCTCACGCCCACGGTCAGTCTGGTCGGACTCAACCTCGCGACGAGCGAATCCCGACCCGAGGCACGCATCGCTCCGGGCCGCATCTCGCTACGCCGCACCGGGGATCTCACTCGTGACCTGGCCGTATTCCTGGCCATCAGCGGCACCGCCAGCCCCGACCTGGACTTCAGCGCACTCGCCAATCCCGCCCTCATCCCCGCCGGCAAAGCGGAGGTCGACCTCGAGATCATCGCGCTCGACGACGATCTGGTCGAACCCACCGAAACCGTGGTGGTCGAGATCGTGCCCAGCCCGGTCGCCGGACCGCTCCCCTCTTACGAAGCCGATCCCGAACACGCCCGTGCCGCGGTGGAAATCCGTGACGCCGACAGCCCGGGAGTCATCGCCCCGGTGGTGAGTCTCGTGGGACTCAACCTCGCCACCAGCGAACCGCGCCCGGAGGCGCGCATCGCTCCCGGTCGTCTCGCGCTGCGCCGCACCGGCGACACCGA
>JADLFD010000350.1 GCA_020845805.1 Verrucomicrobiales bacterium
AATCGACCTGCACTTCCTCGCCGGGCGCCATCTCCATGCGCCGAAACGGCAGGGGCATCGAAGCCCCCAAGGCCCGCACGAAACGCTTCACGGCGTCGTAGCCGCCCGTGAATCCGTGTTCCGACCTCAGGTCCTGGAAGAGGCGCTGGGCCGAGAGCCCCTTCGCCAGCCCCGCCTCGATGAAGGCCCGGAACGGCTCACAGGCACTGCGCCGCCCCGCCACCGAGCCGGCGGGCAGAATGGCCGGTTTTGGCTCGTCACACCCGGGGGGCGGAATGACCGGTTCTGAATCCGCAGAGCCGGAGGGCGGAATGGCTGGTTTTGCGGCGTCGGCAACGAGCACCCCGGTCGATGCGCTCGCCGGACCGAGGTGCCGGCCTACCGTCTCACGGTGGAGGCCCAGCTCCCGGGCGATGCGCCGACGGGACCATCCCCGCTCGGCTAGGGTTCGAATGGACTGCTGTTTGTTCACGACGAGGATGTTCAACCCGGGAACCAGCGGCCAATGCCGCCGCCTCCGCGAGGAACTTCACCTCACCCGTGGCTGGTTTTGAACCGCCCACCACTGGCCGGTTTTGACCGCCCGCTGACAAAGATGGAGCATGGGAAAGATATTCAGCACCACATGAACCAGGAGGCTTGCGCCAGCCACCTGCCATCGACCGTGCAACATCCATCGGACCAACCACGGGACCGAGCCCAGCAATGCGCCGAGGTGGATTCTCTCGGCCGCAAGCAGGGTTTCCTGCACGAGGCGAGGATTACCCCCGGCCGCTGCGAGGAACACACGGCCACCCAGGTGGCGGAGCGGTGTTCGTTTCAGAAGGAATCCGAAGGCGGGTACTCCGCTCCACCGACTCAGCAGGAAGGTGGGTTCCCCGGGGAGGATCTGGAGTACACGTTTGGGGAGGGGCAGGAGGCCGACGGCACCGACGATGGCAAACCAAGCGGTGACGAGGATGGTGACGAGCGGCCGTTGGACTACGGCATCGGGTCCGAACGCTCTTTCGTAAGCGAACAATGCGCTGGCGATCAGTGCGGTGCCGAGGATCAGAGAGAGTCCCCGGCGCCAGAAGGTCATGGAGCCTGGCGCCTCGTAGTTGCGGCTCCAGAAGACAAGGGCACCGCCGAGGCCGCCCGCCAATCCGCCAATCAACGCATACCAGCAGGTTTCCGGCTTCATGGAGTGGGCCGTGGTCCGACCTGACTCAACTCACGCTGCGAGGTCAAGGGAAGGGGGATAGCCTGTGGTTGGTGGGGCGGGGTTGGGGGAGCACCACCTCTGCCTGACGAAACAGGAACCCTTCACCATCTCGCCAGATCGGCAGGAACCGGCGCAGGGTGGACACCTGGTTCCATCACAGGTCGACGTGGTGTTTGGTAGATCGATCGGATCGCCGTTGCCTCCCAGCAGTACTGCTCCCGGTAGATCTCCCATTGAGGCTCGAGCGAGAAGTCGCTCGTCCCACTCCGCAGATCGAAGGCCGTTCCAGAAGGTTGGTAGCGCGTTCGGGAATCGAATCCAAGGCGCTCCTCCTCGCAATTCTTCGGAAAAGCGCAGAAAACCCGCGTCAACATTGGTGCAAACAGCACTTTGAAGAAGCGTGTGGGAAGGCCTCGATCCGCAGAATGCCGCACCTTTCCGTGCCCGAGTTGTCGTATTTTGTCATACTTTTTGGAGCCCGCGTGACCAACGGCTGTCGGCGGGCTTGCCAGACGGGACGGTCCTGGATGGTGAAATCGGCATTTGGCGGGACGGGCAGGTGCAGCCATTCGCTCTGCTCCAGCAGCGCATCGGCCGTAAGACGGTGAATGCTCGCCTGCTGGCCGAGGCGCCTGCGGTCCTGGTGGCGTATGACCTCTTGGAGTGGCGCGGTGAGGATTGGCGTTCCCACGCTCAATCTCAACGACGCATCCAGCTTGAGGAGGTCGTCGCACATTGTGGACGGCCCCAACTGCAGATTTCGCAGCTCCTTCACGGCGAACATTGGACAGATCTCGATCGTCAGCGGGCGGAGTCTCGCCGCCTCGGCGTCGAAGGCATGATTGCTCTGAAACGGCGCCGCCGCCGAGGTCGCCACGGCAGTGATTCGCCAGCGAGCGCCCTCGTGGTTTTGATCAATCAGGCCGGGATTCCAGAACGGGTCGTGCAGGAAAATCGAACGCTCAAAGAGCCAACGCTTGATCGCCGTCCATCGGAACTCCTTGCCGAGCGTTCCATAAAATGGCGATTGCGGGTGTTCTTTGGTCCCGGCGGGCCGATCGCGTGCGTTCGATCCTCAAAATCCGCTTCGCGCGACCGATAACCCGCATGCCCACAAAACGGGTGTAGGTCCGCTTATAACCACGAGTAAGTCGGGGGGTCCTCCGTGAGGGCGTGGCGATTGGCTGAAGCGAGGTGGCGGAAGCAGCGGGGGTTTTGAGGGCAAACAGCGCATGCATTATTTCCAGGTCGGTCGCTCTTTTTTGGCCGTGGCCGCCATGTCGTTTATCCATTGCCGCATCAGCAGGGCTCTGGCCTTGATGACCACAGCTCTCGGGTTACTCACCACCACCCATGCCGCGACCTATACGGTCACGACGACGGCAGCTTCGGGCGCAGGCAGTTTCCTGGAAGCCTTCACGTCGGCCAATATTGCGGGAGAAAGTCACAGCATCCTTTTCGACTCCACGGCCTTCGATCCCGCCACCCGCACCGTGGCCGAGCGCACCATCACGCTGGGCGCGAATCTCGCCTCCTGGGTCGCCAGCGGGCTGACGCTGAACGGCGATGTCAATGGGGACCTAATCCCCGACGTCATCATTGACGGCGCCGCGGCATACAGCGGGATCAACGCGGTCAACGCCAGTTCGGTCACGATCCAATCCATGGTGCTCCGCAACTTCCGGTCCACTGCGGCGACTGTCCCCACCGTCCTGCGGTTGGCCGCAGCCGGGAGCTCGTTAACGATTCGGGACTGCGTCTTGAGTGAAAATCGCAATACCGCCGTGGCCTTGGGCGGGGGCGCCTTGATCGTGCTTCATCTGGGCAACTCGCTCTCCATTGACCGCTGTGCTTTCTATTCGAACTTTCATGGACTGAATGGCGGTGCGCTGTATTGCGTTCCCACCAATGCGGTGATTGCCAACAGCGTCTTCTACGACAACGAAGCGGGGGGAAGCGCCTCCAACCAGGGTGGCGGCGCCATCCGCTATCAAGCCAATCAGGCCGGCAGTGCGCTCAATCTGTTCAATTGTACTATCGTAGGAAACCGCGTTCCCAACGGCTCTGCCGTGGGCGGTGGCGTGGGCCTCTCCAGTACCGCAGGCGCCATCGTGAACCTCCATGACTCCGTTGTGGTCGAGAATACCGGTCCCGGAGGGGTCGCCAGCGATATCGGCACCACCGGATCGGGCTCGTACACGGTGAACAATGTCAGCATCGGCAGTGGTTCGGGAATGTTCGTGAATCTCGGCAGCGGGGCTTCACGCGATCTGCGCTTGGCCACGAGTTCTCCCGTCATCGATTACGGAAGCGCCAGCAGCACTTCCCCGGCCCAGGATTACGACCTGCTCGGTAACCCCCGCTGGATTGGCAGTTATCTGGACCGGGGCGCGTATGAGTACGCGGCGGGCAGAAGTCTGGACTTGGACGCCGACAATAGTTCCGGTGCCTCGGGCACTGCGTTCTCCGCGACAGGTTCCGCGACGCAGAACGTCACGCTCAACGTGGCTGACAGCGACGCAGCCCTCGGATCTCTCGCCTCCGACACCAACATCCGTTCGGTGAGCTTCGTGCTCTCTGGAGATCTCGACTCCGGCGAGACCCTTTTGCTGTCCGGCAGCCATCCCAACATCAATGCGGTGGTATTCGACGCCAGCAAGCGCTTCGTCCTTTATAGCAAGACCAACGCCTCGGCCGCGGACATGCAAGCGGCCGTGAGGAATGTGTCGTACCGCAATAGCGCGGCCTCCCCCTCTTCCGGCGCCCGGAGCGTGAGCGTGTTCGTCTCGGACGCCAGCGACAGCGCCACCGCCGTGGCGACACTTACTTTAAGTTCCGCCAACAGCGCGCCGACCGACATCGCGCTTTCGAATGGCACCGTTAACCAGTCCGCCGGGGTCAACGCGTCGGTGGGAACACTCTCCACGACTGACGCTGATGGTTCGGATAGTCATACCTATACATTGGTCAGCGGCGCTGGGGACACTCATAACAGCGCATTCAGTATCTCGGGTTCCGCCCTGCGGGCCAACGACCCCGCGGCCCTGACGCCTGGAAATTATTCCGTCCGTGTCCGGACCAATGATGGGCATAGCGGAAGCTACGAGGAGGTCTTCGCAATCGTGGTGGTGGATGACATCGCTCCCCAAACGATCTCGATCCATCGCAAGTCGCCCACGGCGCAAACGATCCGAACCAATCAGGTGGTCTTCGAGGTGACTTTCTCTGAGCCCGTCTCCGGCCTGGCCGCAACGAACTTCATTGTTACTAGGGTCTCAGGAGGCACCGTTTCAACAACGGTCTCAGGGATTAGTGGCGGGCCGACCGTCTACGAGGTGACCGTGGACGTCGGGGCCGGGGCTGGAGAGTTTCGCTTGGATCTCGGACCCATGCGCAGCCTCTTGGCGACCGGGTTCAGCAATCCCAACGCCATCGTCTATAGCCCCACGGGCGATCTCTATGTGAGCGATTCGGGCAACAATACCGTGAGGAAGGTCACGTCCGCCGGCGTGGTCAGCACCTTGGCGAGCGGAATTGCCAATGCCTACGGGATTACCATGAGCGCCGCGGGGGATCTTTACGTGACCAGCGGTAGCGAGGTTAAGAAGATCACTGTCGGCGGGGTCGTGAGTAGCTTCGCGTCGGGCTTTAGCGTCGCTTCCACACTGGCCTTTGACACCAACGGCAATCTCTTCGTCGGGAATTACGGAAATAGCACCATCAGCAAAGTCACGTCAGGAGGCGTCGTCAGTACCTTCGCCACCGGCGTCGACTCTCCGTTTGGACTGGCATTCGACCGCACCGGCCTGCTTTACGTCGCGCACCGCGACATCAATAAAATCAGTACCGTGAGCGCCGGCGGGGTGCTGACGGATTTCGCCAGCGGTTTCAGTGGACCCCACGAAATGGAGTTCGACAGCCTGGGAAATCTTTATGTTGCCGATCGCTGGTCTCCGCGCATCGCCAAGGTTTCGACCAACGGTGTCGTCACGACCTATGCTGCTGGACTGAGCGCGCCCTATGGCCTCGCATGGAACGCTGCAGGAGAGTTGTTGTATTCGGATTATCTCGTTGGCAACACGTTGAGCCGTCTCTACCTGCCGGTGATTGTCGATAGCGCGACCAATGGCATGGCCGACCTGCCCTTCACGGCGGGGGAAACTTACATCACGGATCCCAACGACGCTCCCACTGCCCTGTCCCTTTCCACCAATGTCTTTTCTGCACCCCAAAGCGCTGACGCGACGCTGGCCACGTTGACCACAACCGATGCCGATGCCGCGGATACGCACGCGTACTCCTTGGTGAGTGGGGTAGGTGATGCCGACAATGCCTCCTTCAACGTGGTGGGCAACCAACTGCGGGTCGGAGCGGCAGCTCTGGCAGCCCGCCAATACAACGTCCGTATCAAAACGGATGACGGACAAGGTGGCTCGCTTACCAATAGCTTCAATCTTCGGCTCGTGGACGAAGTGCTCCCTTCAATCGCTTCGATCGTGCGGAAATATCCTACCTCGCAGAGTGCGCACACGAATCGCGTCGTTTATGAAGTGACCTTCACGGAGCCGGTTGAAGGCGTTACCACGGACCGCTTCTCGCTCACGCCAGAGAACGGAAGCGATATCGTGGGGTCAATCTCATCTGTGTCTGGCGGACCGACCGCTTACGAAGTGATGGTGGATATCACGTCGGGCACCGGCGACTTCCGCTTGGTCGCTTCGGGTCAGTCTGCGCCAACCCTTTATGCAACGACCTTCAGCACGCCCTGGGGGCTCGCCTTCGCCACCAATGAAGCTCTCTATGTGAGTCACTATGGCAGTAATACCGTCAGCAGCGTGTCGACCAATGGATCCGCTTCGGTCATGGCGTCCTCACTTTCCGGTCCCACGGGTTTGGCGGTGGATGCGACCGGAACGCTTTACGCCTCCTATGCGATCTTGGGCCGGGTTTACAGGATCTCGACCAACGGAACCAAGACTCTGTTTGCCACCGGAACGGGTGGTGCACGAGGCCTGGCATTTGCTCCGGACCGGCGGCTCTTCGTCGCCGGTTACACGGGCAACGCGCTGTATCGTGTGGAAACCAACGGGTCCCGAAGCACCCTCACGACCAGCCTCACGACGCCGATGGGTGTGGCCATCGGTCCGGATGGTTTCGTCTACATTTCGAGTTTTACAGGCAATTCCATCGTGCGCGTGACAACGAACGGCACCATCACCCCTTTTCTGACTGGTTTGAACGCGCCGGTCGGGTTGGCGTTTGATGCGGCGGGCAACCTCTACGTGGCCAATTCCGGGGATAACACCGTCCTCCGTGTGGGCGCGAACGGTGTGGCGAGCGCGGTGGCTACGGGGTTCGCGACACCGTACGGTCTCGCGATCAACGGTGCTGGCAAATTGTTCGTGGCGAACTATGCGTCTAACACCATCTCCCAGGTTTCCCTTGCCATGATCGCTGATTTGGCCGGCAATCCGGTCAGCCCGCTGCCTTATCTCACGGGTGAGATCTATACCTACACCCCTAATGTCCCACCCACGGACATCGGCCTCTCGAACGCTTCGATCAACGAATCGGCGGGGCCCGATGCCCCCGTGGGCACCTTGTCCACGACCGACAGCGATAGCAGCGACACCCATACCTACACACTGGTCAGCGGAACAGGGGATGGGGACAACGGTTCCTTCGTCGTGACGACGAACCAGTTGACGGTGGGCGGCACAGCCTTGGCGCCGGGTACTTACTCGGTCCGCATTCAGACCGAAGATAACCACGGGGGCTCGTATGCCGAGGCCTTTGTCGTGACGGTGCAGGATGATGTCGCACCGGAAATCACCAGCGTAAGCAGCGCGACGGGCACCTATGGAGTCACGTTCAGCTATACCATCACGGCCACGGGTGGTGCCACGGACTTCAACGCGGTGGGACTGCCGGTCGGCTTAAGTGTGAACGTGGGCACGGGCGGAATCACGGGCACACCGGCACAGACGGGCGGGTTCAGCGTCACAATCACGGCGGCCGATGCGGCGGGAAATACGGACACGAATAGTTTGTCGCTCTCGATCGCCAAAGCACCGGCGATCGTGGCGCTCGACTCCTTGAGTCACGTCTACGACGGCGCGGGCAAGAGCGCGACGGCAGCGACGACGCCGAGTGGGTTGAGCGTGTCGCTGACCTACAATGGTTCCTCGACTCTGCCGACGAACGCCGGCAGCTACACGGTGGTGGGCACGATCGCCGCCGCGAACTACACCGGTGCCGCGACCAACACGCTGGTCATCAGCAAGGCGTCCGCGACGGTCTCGCTCGCCGGGTTGAGCCACGTCTACGACGGCGCGGGCAAGAGCGCGACGGCATCGACGACGCCGAGCGGTTTGAGCGTGTCGCTGACGTATGACGGTTCGACAACGCTGGCGACGAACGCGGGCAGCTACACGGTGGTGGGCACGATCGCTGCCGTAAACTACACCGGCGCCGCGACCAACACGCTGGTCATCAGCGAGGCGTCCGCGACGGTCTCGCTCGCCGGGTTGAGCCACGTTTACGACGGCGCGGGCAAGAGTGCGACGGC
>JADLFD010000351.1 GCA_020845805.1 Verrucomicrobiales bacterium
ACGAGCGGTCCGTCGAAGGCCAGTTCGAGGATGTCGTGGGGTGCGGCGTGCGCGAGCGCGGCAGGCAGGGTGGGGAACGATTCGGAGCGTCCGTCGGTTGAGATTCGCAGGAGGGCGACGTCCGGAGAGCGCGCGGGCGCCGGCTCGCCAGGCGTGCTCCCGGATCGGCCCCACCATTTTGCGGCCAGGGCACTCAGGATGAGGAGCAGCGCGAACAGGGCGAGGGCACGCGCACGGGGGGTGGGCAGGGCACGGCTATCCAGGTTGGGGAGGTCCTGAGGTGGCTTGGTCAAGGCCCTGCCGCGCGGGTCGGGGTCGTCGTCGGTTTGCGTTTGCTCAAGGCGGGACTGGAGTTCTGTGGCGACCTCCCGGGCGGTTGAGTAGCGGTGCTCGGGGGCTTTGGCGAGGAGCCGCAGTACGAGGTCGGCGAGCCAGGCGGGAAGCAGTGGATTGAGGCGATCGAGACGGGCGGGAGTGTCCTCGCAGACGCGACGCAGGGTGGCCAGCGTGGTTTCCGCGCGGAACGGGGATTGGCCGGTGGCGATGAAATGAAGCACAGCGCCCAGGCTGAAGAGATCGGATCGGGGGGTGAGACGTTCGCCGCGCGCCTGTTCGGGCGACATGAACTCGGGGGTGCCGGCGAGCACGCCCGCCCGCGTGACGCCCGGTTCGTCGACCGCGCGGGCGAGGCCGAAGTCGGTGAGCTTCACGCGCTCGACCCCGTTCTCGAGCAGGATATTCCCAGGTTTGACGTCGCGATGGATGAGGCCCTGCGCGTGCGCCGCCGCGAGGCCCAGGGCGGTTTGCATGCCGATGCGCAGAATCTCCCGCAGTGAGAGCGGGCCGTGGGCGACGCGCGCCTCCAGCGACTTGCCGGCGATGAACTGCATCACCAAATAGGGCAGGCCGCGCTCTTCGCCGACGGCGTGAATGGCGACCACGGACTCATGGACCACGGCCGCGGCGGCCCGCGCCTCGCGGAGAAAGCGGGCCCGCGCGGTCTCGCTCGAAGCGAGTTGCGGGGAGAGGACCTTGATGGCCACCAATCGATTCAGGGCTGGATCGAGCGCCTGATACACGATGCCCATGCCGCCGGACGCGATCCTGGCGAGGACCGGGTAGCCGGCAAACAGACCCAGGACCCCCGGCTGATCCGAGGCTTCGAGGGTGCCCTCATCGTCGATGGAGGAGGCTGAATCTGCCGCCGACGGCTGCTCGGCGGGCAGGGTACGCCAGCGCGCCATCAGGCGCTGCACGGCAGGGGCATCCGGGCTGGGTTGCGCGATGCCGACCGGAATCTGCAGGGCTTCCACCTCGGCGAGTCGGTCGAGGCGCTGGCGGCAAGGCAGGCAGGATTCGAGGTGGGCGGCGATGCGCAGGAGGACGGGATCGCCGGCCGGCGCGAGGAGCACGGCCTGGAGCTCGTGGTCGCTCGGGCAGTCGCGGGCGGATGAGGAGGGCGGGCTGGAGGACATGATCCCGGAGGAGGATACACGACAGGGGCGCGGATCTTTCACGGTCCCGACGCCGGCCCCAGGTCCGCATCGTCCAGGCGCGTGATTTCCGCGCGCAATCGCGCCGTGACCCGGCTGCGTGCGACGTAGATCGATCCCGCGCTGAGGCCCAATTCCACCGCCACTTCGTCGACGGGCCGCCCCTCCACGGCCGTGCTCCAGAAGGCGTTCCAGGAGGAGGCTTGGAACTCGGGACGGATCCGCTCGGCGGCCACTTCAAAAAGCCGTCGACGGAAGTCGGCTTCCCAATCCGGACTGGCCTCGGGCGCCGGTTGATTCGCGATGAACTCGTGCACGGCGGTCTCTCCGGTGCCGCGTGGATGTCGCAGGTCGCGGGAGAAGAAATTGTGCAGTCGGTTCCGGGTCACCGTGAGCAACCAGCCACGGAAGCTGCCGCGGGCGGGATGATAGTCGAGGGAGGGAAGCGCGCGCGCGACCGAGCGCAGGACGTCCTGGGTGATGTCTTCGGCATCGGCAGGCTGCAGGCCCGCCCGCAGGCACTGCCGGAACACGAGGGGCGTATAGAGATCGACGAAATCCGCCCAGGCCTGGTGATTGTCGCCGTCACGCAACGCCAGCAATAGGCTTGGCCGGGTGGGAGCGGGGTTGGGGAAGGGGGACGACATGCGATCTCGTGCCGGGCGTCGAGGGTCGAGAGTCAGCCGGAAGCAGGAGACGATCAGTGGCGAACAGGGTGGGGATTCAGCGATCCAACCCAGAATTACTGACGAAGGCGATCATGCGGGAATCCGGGGACCAGGATGGGACGTTGATCGTGCCCTGGCCGCCGTACACGTACGCGAGGATGCGTGCCGGGCCGCCCTGGGCGGGCATGAGGCGGAGGGTGACGTGCTGGTAGTACGGGTGGTCCTCGGCGGCGACCTCCCGGGGGAAGGAGAGAAACGCGATCCATTGGCCGTCGGGGGAGACATGCGGGAACCAGTTTTGGAATTCGTCCCGCGTGAGCTGTTCCGGCTCGGTTCCGTCGGGGCGCATGCGCCAGAGCTGCATGGAGCCGGTCCGGCTCGAGTTGAAATAGATGTGCTGGCCGTCCGGGGAGAATTCGGGCCCGTCGTCGAGGCCTTTGGTCTCGGTGAGGCGGATCTCCGTCCCACCCGTGGCAGGAATCTTGTAGATGTCGTAATCGTCCTGGCGCCCGCCGGTGTAAACGAGCCAGCGGCCGTCGGGAGACCAGCCATGGAGGTAGGAGGGAGTGAGCGGGGTGACCAGGGTGGGGGTCCCTCCGGCGATGGGGACGGTGTAGATGGCGGAACGCCCGCCGTGGTTGGTGCTGTGATGGCTGAGGGCGATGGTGGTGCCGTCGAAAGAGAGCGCGTGATCGTTGTTGTTACGCGTCGCGAAGTCGGTGGGGATCACCGTCGACTGACGCGTGGCCAGGTCGAAGCGATGCAGGCGCCCACGATGCTGGGGATCGCGACCGCTGGTGTTGTAGATCAGGGCGGTCCCGTCGGGGGTCCAGTTGGGTGCTTCGAACGGTTGCGCCGAGCTCAGCAGGAGTTGACGTCGTCCGGTGCTCACTTCGAGGACCTCGAGGTGACTGCCGAGGTAATCCCGGTAGGGCACGAATCCGGGCTTCGCCGGGCGGATGACGCGCACCTCACGGAACACCGCACGTTCCACCACGTTGGAATGATGGGAGCAGAGGAACAGGCCGGCGTAGACTGCGTCGCCCAGGGTGAGATTGGTCTGGCACGTCACGAGCGGTTCGCCGAAACGGGCGGCGGAGAAGAGGTAGGTGTTCTGGCGCCGTTCGAACTGAATGAAGTCGGGGGCCGTGACGGGGGAGCGCACCTGGTCGGTGGGACCGCCCCGCGAGGCGCGGAACTGAAGCGAGGTCAAACCATCCCCGTGCACCGCGGCGTCGGCGTATGGGGAATCGGCGTCGAGGGTGGAGCGTACGATCCAGCCGAGTTTGCGATGGGGATCGACGCCCGTGCCGATAAACTCGACGCGGGCCTGCAGGATGAAATCGCCTTCCAGCTTATTCCAGGCGAAGTGAAACTCGTCCCTCGCTCCCCACATGTTCACGCCCGCGGCGGCCAGCTGGTACTCCTGCGAGACGGCGTTGTAGGTGGCGGCTCCGGGGAGTTTGGGTGAGCCGATATCCTGGTGCTGATCGAACTGGCCGAGCGTTGCCGCGTCGGCGCTGCCCAGGGCAACACCAACCAGCCAGGACGCAGATACCGTCATCAGCACGTTCCAGAATCGTCGCGAGGTCGCGTGGGAGTTCATGGGGAACGAGGCCGGCACCGTACTGGGATGGAGAGCGAATGCAACTCGCGGCAAGAGCGAAGGACCAAGGTCGCGGCCGGCGGGTACGACGGTTCGACTTCGGTACGAGTTCGATCATCCGAGGAACGGGTCACCGCGAGTGAAAGGAGAACGCAGCAAAGTTCCGCACCCGCCAGGGTGCGGAACTTCGTTGTGGACGGCCTGCTGGAGCAGGATCACGCCGGAGTCGGGCAGGGGCCTCCAGTTCGGGGAATGGCCTGAGCTCCACGGCGACGTGTTATGGCCTGACCACCACCTCCACGTCGTCGAAGTAGGCGTCTCCCGGGACTCCGTTGCTACCGACCCAATCCTCAAACATCAGATGCCAGTCCCGGCGGCTGAAACTGGGGACCAGACTGTTGAGCGGAATCTCGTAGGTGGTCCAAGTGCCCAGCCCGTCGAGGAGCTCGGTCGCGGGAATATAGAGTCCGCCCACAGCGCTGTAATCCGTACCCGCCACCCAACCGTGCCCTTCGAAGGGATTGGTGGTGAAGCTGAGCCCGGCGAATCCACCGATGTTACCGGGGACGCCACCGGCTCCCTGGTAGCCGTAATACTTGAAGCGCAACTTGACCTCGTCCGGGTCGGCGAGCACGGACGGCTGGAGCGTCACCGCCTGCTTGCTGAAGACGTCACCGCCGGTCTGGAGTTGACCGAACGCCAGAGCGGTGGAGCCGGCCGGGCAATTGGCGGCGAAGCCGGAGTGCGCACCACCCGATTTCCCGGTCCACTGGTCGAGTCCATACTGGAAGTCGTCCCAGAAGAGCCGGAAGCGGTCCTGGGTTGCGGAACGGGCCAGGTTCCTGGCCATGGTGACGACGGTGGATTGGCATCCTCCCGCGGAGGAGGCCTCACGCCACGTGGTTCCATACTCCGCGGTGCTGGAGAGGAAGTCACGTTGGTCGTTCAAGGCAAGACGCCCGGCGTTGGGGGCAGTGCCGGAAGCATCGAGCAGACCCTTGGAGGACTTCAGGTACAGATGGCTTGTTCCAGGACCTTTGCTGAGATAGTTGCCATCCAGAGTCATTTGAGAAATGAGGCTGTACGTTTCGTTGATCAGGATGGTGGGGTGCTGGTTGGCTTTGATCGTATTGCTGAGCAACCAGAGTTTTCCGAGACTGTCGGAGATCGGTTGATTCCCGACATAAACACCCACACCGACCTTGTCGACCACGTTGCCGGACAGCAGGAGACGGGTCGGATGATAGATGGCGGCGAAGTAGTCTCCGCTCAGGGGTTGGGAGGGCGAGATGGTCTGATAGCGGTTTCCCGTGAAGAAGACCGATCCTGCATAGTTGCCCATCCAGTTCGGATAGATCGGATCGCAGAGGGGCGTGAAGGTATTCGCGGAAATGCTCAGATTATAGCGGGCGCGGTTGGCCGGGAACTGGAAGGAAATGAAAGCTCCGGTTCCCCCGGAGATGGTATTGGCCACGCAGGTGGACGAGGCGTAGATCGAACCGGGACCTTGGTAGGAGGCCTCGACGATATTCGGATGCAGGACGGAGGCGATGGCTCCCGCGCAGCTCGAGTTCGAGATGAACTTGTTGCGAACCAGGGTGGTCGGGCCGCAGTTCACTTGGATCCCCTCCAAGCCGTAGTTGGTGATGGCATTCCCCGCGATGCGGATATTGCCTCCGTTGGGGACCCAGACCAGGCCGTCGGCGGCATAGCCGCCCGTGGCGGCGGTGGTGGTCATCTGGAGGTTCCCGTCGAAGCCATTGTTCACGATGTGCAGGTTCTCGGCGGGCAGGGCGGCGCCCGCCCGGATCCCGACGTGCGCTCCGAGTTCGGGCCAGCGGTTGTCGAACAGGGCGGGGACGATGCCTGGGTCCCCCTCCGGGAGGACGTTGTCGAAGAAGCGAAACGCGCAGTTGGTGACGACGACGTCCCGCACTTTCATCATGGAGATCCCGCGGATGCTGGGATTGACGAATCGGCAATTGCGAACCGCGATCTGGGTGGTGTAGCCGGGATTGGCGCCGGCGCTGGTGCCGTTGGCGACGAGCAGCGATCCGGCACTGCCATCATGGTCATGCCAGTTCCAGACGATGTTGCCCGTGGGCCCATCTGGCGCGTACGCGTAGTCGTAAATGATGCCTTCCCGAGAGTTGTTGGCACCACCCCAGGGGACCGAAGGGAGCGAGGATACGTTTGGCGGGTTGGCCGTGGACCCGTCCGTATAGGGGACCGTGGCGCTGGTTTTGAAGCGGGGATTCCCGATTAGCACGACGTTCTCCAGGGTGAAGTTGGAGACCGGCACGCCGGATTGCGTGGCTCCATTGTCAATGACGCCGACCCACAGCAGGATGGTGGAGCGGAACAAGGCCTTCAGCTTGGTGCCGCCGCCAGTGGTAGCGCCTTTGATCTTGAGGTAGTGCTTGGTGATGTGGACGGCGGCATTATTGGGAGTACTCCAGTCCACCGGGAGTCCGGAACCGTTCGCCTGGGACAAGAGGAACGTCCCTGCGGGCAAGGTGAGTTCTCCTCCTCCTGCGTTGCCCAGGTTGTTGAGAGCCGTCTGAAGCACCTGGGCGTTATTGTACGCGACCTGGCGCCGCGTGGCTTCGTCGGCGGGTTCGCCCGCGGTCAAACCGGTCAGGACCAGGTTGGTGCTTCCGTACGAAGGGTTGGGTGGTCGGAGGTACAGGGAGACATAATTGAGGGCATCCCCGGCTCCCGGGTACACACCCGCAAACCAGGTGGTGCGCAGGCGGTAGTCTCCCGCAGTGGTTATATACAGTGTGGCGGACGGGTAATAATTGTACCAGGTGCCTGACTGATAAGTCAGGACGTGGGTGGTGGAGGCGATCACACTCCCTCCGGCGTTCAGGATCTCGAACTTCAGTGTGGGGGCGTAATTGCTGGACTTGGCTCTGACCTCGAGCTGATAGGGGCCAGGTGTGGTCACCCGTATGGAATGCTCGACGTATTCTCCGTTGGCGGCGTTGGAGAGCGCAAATCCTCCGCCCTGGTCGGTGCAACTGATCAGGTCGGCATTGCTGTCCCGGTAAACATGATTCCGCACCCCATCCAGGTCGGAGTCACCCCCGTTCCGGTCGAAATGCTCGTATTCGAGGGTGCCTGGTACTGAGAACGGCTCGTCCATGTAGGGCTGGCCGCAGAACGCGGTCAGGGCAGCGACGAGTGGAGCGAATCCCAGTCTTTTCAGCCATCGATGGGCATGGATATTGCGTGTTGGTTTCATAACTCGGTAGGCTCCTTGGCCTAGAATGGCTGTTAGCGAGGGCACTAGAGACTTTCAAGGTATTTGCGGTAAGACGACCTACGACTTAGTGCTCAGGACCGCGGTTTCCATTCGACCGGGCTGAGGCCGGGGGATCCCCGGGCGGCAGCGGCGGGTTCCCTTCCCCCTCGTCACGACCCCCGGCCGGGGCGTTGCTCCAGGATCCGTGGTCACCTCTTCACCGGTCCTGCTGCCCCGGGCCTGAACCCAAGGAATGGGCCATTGATTCCGGCCCTCGCCGCCCCGGCCACGGAGGTGCTGCGTCCGCGGCAATGGTGTTGCCGCTGGGGACGGATTCCGGCGAGCCTGCGGCATGCTTCGTCCGCGCAAGAAGTACACCGTGTACGACCTTCAGCAGCTCAAGGGACGGCGCTGCCTGACCCATATCCACGTGAAGTCGCCGGAGGAAGCGGCGGCGGCCGAGGAGGCGGGGGTCGATCTGATGAGTTGCAGCTTCGATTCCCCGGACTCGCAGGCTCGCCTGCCCCTGCTGGTGGCGGCGGCGCCAAACAGTTTTCTCTCTGCCGCGACGCCCCACGGAATGGCTTCGCGGGAGGAGGCGATCCGGACCGGATTTCGTGCGTTGGAGATGGGAGCCAGTTCGGTGTACTGCTCCGGCAGCCCGTACCTGATCGAAGGCATGGCGCGCGAGGGGATCCCGGTGGTGGGGCATCTCGGCCTGGTGCCACGGCACGTGACCTGGACCGGCTACCGCGCGATCGGCAAGACGGAAGCCGAGGCACATCAGTTGTATGACCGGATGAAGGCCCTGGAGGCGGCCGGCGCCTACGCAGCGGAACTGGAGTGTGTGCCCCACCCGCTCGCCCGGTTCCTGTGCGGGCAGACGCGGATGCTGCTCATGTCGCTGGGGTCAGGAAGCGGATGTGACACGCAGTTCCTGTTCTCGGACGACATCCTCGGCGACTACGAGGAGCGGATTCCGCGGCACGCGAAGGCGTACCGCAATTTCCTGGAGGAGAAGCGGCGGTTGCAGCGCGAGCGGATCGCCGCTTTCGGAGAGTATATCGCGGACGTGAAAGCGGGGCGGTTTCCGGAGCGTGCCCACCTGATCGAGATGGATGGCGCAGTGCTGGAACGCGTGATTCGCGAGCTTGGATCCGCGGCTCCGGGCGGCCAGGGGGAGGCGGCCACCTGAACGCGCGCGGTGCGCAGGCGGCGGTGGCGCGGGAGACACGCATGACGGTGAGCAGGACCGGGAAGGGTGAGAAAACGCTGGGGGCGTTGGGAGGAGGAGCACATGAAGAGCACGAGCAACTCGGGTGGGAACGGGAAGCACGGAGGATGGGGTGGCGGCGTGGCGCGTCGCGAATTCATGCAGCGTGCGGGTGTGGCGGGTGCGGGACTTGCCTGGATGCGGTTTCCCTCCCTGGGAGCGACGCCGGATCGCGAGTCATGGGACCAGTATATCCCGGCGGAGAAAGGGTTGCGGCCCGCGTGGGTGAGTTCCCTCTTTGAACGTGGCGGAGCCACGACCTATGCCAAGTCGCGCGGCGAACTGAAGTATCTCGGCATGCCGGTGGGTGGGATCTGTTGTGGCACGCTGTATCTGGGTGGGGATGGGCGACTCTGGAACTGGGATGTGTTCAACCAGAAGACGGAGGGGGTGTTGCCGCGACGGGTGAGTTGGGCGGATGTGGGCATGGACTTTCAGACCGGTGACAGTGCGATTCGGCCGCGCGACGGGGCCACCTATGTGAAGCCCGCGGTGCAGGCGGATTCCCAGGCCATCGCGCAAGGGTTCGCGGTGCGCGTCCAGGTGGGGGAAAAGGTGCAGACCCGAGCCCTGGACGCGAGCGCCTGGCCGGAAGTGACGTTCACCGGGCAGTATCCCGTGGGCACGGTACGGTATCTGGACGACGCGTTTCCCGTGGGCGTGAGCCTGGAGGCCTACTCGCCCTTCATCCCGTTGCGGGCTGAGGACTCCAGCCTGCCAGCCACGATTTTCCGTTTCACCGTGAGGAACACGGGCCCGACCGCGGCCCACGTCGCGATCGCCGGATGGCTCGAGAACGCAACCTGTTTTCATTCCGCTCGCCCGTCCGACGGACAGCGCGTGAACGAGGTCAGGCGCCGGCCGGGGGTCACCTTGGTGTCCATGCGCTTCGAACCGACACGCGCGGAGGCGGGAAGCGCGGCACGCCCGGATCTGGTGGTGGAAGATTTCGAGGCCGGGTACCGGAATTGGACTGTCGAAGGCGACGCCTTTGGCGGTGAGCCGGCGAGCCGTTCGACCCTTCCCTCGTACCAGGGGGACGTGGGGGGCGAAGGGGCGAAGGTGGTGAATTCGCATGCCACGGCTCCGGGCGGTTCGGTGGGCGACAAGGACGCGAAGGTGGGGCGGTTGGTCAGTGCGCCATTCCGGATTCAACGCCGGTTTCTTTCGTTCTACGTGGGCGGAGGCCGCGGTGAGGACGTGGGGTTGCATCTGAAGGTGGGGACCGACGTGGTGCGCTCGGCGGTGGGGCACGATGGCAATCGCATGCGTCGCGACGCCTGGGACGTGGCGGAGTTCGAAGGGCGGGAGGCGGTGATTGAGATCGTGGACCAGGCGCGCGGGGCCTGGGGAAACATCGGGGTGGATCAGTTGGTGCAGACGGACGCACCGCAGACGGACACGCCGGTGGACCGGCGTCTGGATTTCGGCACCCTGGCTCTGGGGGTGGTGGGGGAAGGCGGAGGGATCAGGGCGAGCACGGATCTGGGAGCGGGGCCCTTTGTGGAGCGTGCGTTTCTGGATGGGGATGCGGGGGGCGTGGCACGCCGCGCCGCGCCGCGCCTGGTGGGGTCGGTCGGACGTGAGGTGAGCGTCGCGGCGGGGGCGACCGTGGTGCTGCACTTCGTCCTGGCATGGCATTTCCCGCATAGCGAATTGCCGGTGCCGGACGCGCGGACCGGGAACCACTATGCCGCGCGGTTTGCGGATGCGGACGCGGTGGTGGGATGGGTGGTGTCGGAACTCGGGCGGCTGGAGGCGCAGACCTTTCGCTGGCGCGACACCTGGTACGATTCGACGCTGCCGCACTGGTTCCTGGAGCGCACCTTTTCGAACACCTCGATCCTGGCCACCACCACGGCGCATCGATTCGCGAGTGGCCGGTTCTGGGCGTGGGAGGGGATCGGCTGCTGCGAAGGCACCTGCACGCATGTCTGGCACTATGCGCAGGCGATGGGACGTCTGTTCCCGGAAATCGAGAGGGACGTGCGGGAGCGCGTGGATTTCGGGGTGGGATTCGAGACGGCCACCGGCGTGGTGCGCCATCGTGCGGAGGGTACGGGGCCGGCGGTGGACGGTCAGTGCGGCCGGATTCTGGGGGTGTGGCGGGAACACCAGATGAGCAGCGACGGCGCCTTTCTGGCGCGGGTCTGGCCGCGGGTGAAGCTGGCGGTGGAGTACCTGTTGCGGCACGACCGGGATGGGGACGGGATCCTGGATGGGGCCCAGGAAAACACGCTCGATGCGGCGTGGTACGGACAGATCGCGTGGATCACGTCGTTGAGCCTGGCGGCGTTTCGTGCCGCGGAGGAAATGGCCAGGGAACAGGGCGATGCGGACTTTGCCGCGCGCTGCCGCGAGCGGTTTGAAAAGGCGCGCGCATCGGTGGAGAACAAACTCTTCAATGGCGAGTATTTCATTCAGATCCCCGATCCGACCCGGGAGAAGAGCCTGGGGACGTACGAGGCGTGTCACATCGACCAGGTGCATGGGCAAAGCTGGGCGTGGCAGGTGACCCTCGGCCGAGTGCTCGACCGTGAAAAAACCCTGAGTGCGTTGCGCGCGCTCTGGAAATACAACTTCGCCCCGGACGTCGGGCCGTTCCGTAAGAAGTACACCGCGGGTCGTCCGTATGCGTTGCCCGGCGACGCGGGCCTGGTGATGACTTCGAACCCGCGGTTGGTGCCGAACGTGTACGGGCTGCCCAGCTGGCAGATCGGGTACTTCAACGAATGCATGAGCGGGTTTGAGCACCAGGCCGCTTCACACATGATGGCGGAGGGCATGGTGATGGAGGCGCTGGCCATCACCCGCGCGATCCATGATCGCTACCACGGGGCGCGTCGGAATCCGTTCAACGAGATCGAGTGCAGCGATCACTATGCGCGCGCCATGGCCAGCTACGGGACCTTCGTCACTGCCTGTGGCTACGAGTACCACGGACCGTCGGGCCGCCTGGGGTTTGCGCCGCGCCTCACGCCGGAACGTTTCCGCGCTGCATTCACCGCCGCGGAAGGTTGGGGCACCTTCAGTCAGGCGGTGGAAGGTGAGATCGGCCGCGCGCGGCTCGACGTGCGGTTCGGGCGCCTGCGCCTCCGCGAGCTGGTGCTTGGCGCAGGTTTGCGCCGCGGGGCGGGACGCGTTGTGGTCCGCGTGGCGGGGGAGGCCCGGGGGGCGACGGTGCTCACCGAAGGGGACCGTGCGCGGATCCGGTTCGAGGACGAGGTACTGATTCGGGAAGGCGAGTCGTTGGAGGTGGAGTTGCTCGCCCTCTGAACGGCGGGGTCACCCGGATTTCCGTGAGTGGCCACCGCCGACTTTTCGCCACGGCTCTCATTGATCTCGCCGGGGCGTGCCCGGCACTGTTCCCCCTCGTCGCCGATGTTGCCGTATTTTCGAAAACACCTTCCCGACCGCAATTTGTGGGTCATCTACCGGACCATGCTGGTCCTGTCGACGGCCTACGGGGTGGCGTTGGCGGTGTTGCCGATCCTGTTGGAGTCGCGGCAAATGCCGCATGAGACGGTGGGGGAATTGGCTTCGTGGTTTGCGGTTGGATTGGTGGTGGGAGCGGCGCCGAGCGGGTGGATCATCCGGAAGGTTTCGGCGCGGGCGACCTTCGCGGCCTCCATTCTGGGCTATGGCGCCATGATCGCGTTGCTGCCGTTCTGCCACAGTTACGAGGCGCTGGCGGTCAATCGCTTCGTGGATGGTTTATTTTCCATGGGCGCGTGGGTGAGTGCGGAGACGCTGATCCTGTGGCGGTCGACGCGGCAGAACAAAGCCCTGGCCACGAGTCTCTCGGCCACCTTCACCATGTTCGGATATCTGCTGGGTCCGGTGTTGTCTCTGATGCTGTCGCGCCTGGCGTCGTGGTCGTTCGAGCCGCGTCTGTTCCTCGCCGGCGCGATTGCCGCCGTGGCCTCGGTGATGGCGGCGACCGGATTGGCGGCGGATCCGGATCCGGAGCATCGGCGACGGGCTCACGGGCAACCGGGGGAAGGTGAGGGCACGGTGCTCCTGCGTCCGTACCCGGCGTTGGCGTGGAGGATTCGAGCGAGTTGTGCGGCGACCTTCTGCAGCGGGTTTTTCCAAAGCTCGGCGGCGTTGTTCATTCCCCGCTTTCTCATGCAGGAGAAGAACGTGCCTGGCGAGTTGGCCGGGCTGGTGGTGGCCTTTGCGGCGGCGGGCATGTTGATGATGGCCAATTTCGCTGCGCGGGCGGGGGATCGGTTCGGGCATCTGCTGGTCATGCGAACCCTGGCCGTGATCGGTGTCGTGGGGGTGTTGGGCTTCCTGCCGCTCACCTCATTCCCGGTGATGGCCGCGGTGTTTGTTGTGGCGGGCGGGGCGATCAGTTCGATCCCGCCGCTGTCGCTGGCGTTGCAGGGGGTGATCTCGACCCCGGCCGAATACCCGAGGTCGAACGCGATCTTCAACGTGTTCTTCGCCACGGGCCTGGTGA
>JADLFD010000352.1 GCA_020845805.1 Verrucomicrobiales bacterium
CGGGCCTGATCGCCGGCGCGGGCAACGTGGCCTATTACCAATCCCTCGCCGCCGGCGGCAAAGCCGCGGCCGTGGTGTCGGTCACCGCCCTCTATCCCCTCGTCACCATCCTGCTCGCCGTCGTGGTGCTCCATGAACGAATGCGCGCCCCGCAGTGGATCGGCATCGCGCTCTCGCTGGTCGCGCTGGCGGTGTTCAACGTGACCACCACCGACGACCTGCTCTCGCCGTGGCTGACGATCGCGCTCCTGCCCATCGCGCTCTGGGGCCTGAGTGCCCTGCTCCACAAAACCGCCACCACCCATGCCTCAGGCGAACACGTGGCGTTCGCGTTCCTGCTCGGCTTCGTCCCCCTCGCCGTGGTGATCCCGCTGTTCACTCCCTTCCAATGGCGCTTGGAGCCCGGCACCTGGGCCCTGCTCCTGACCACCGGATTTCTGTTCGCCGCCGGGAACCTCACCCTCATCGGCGCCTATGCCTCCGGGGGCCGCGCCGCCATCGTGACGCCGCTCGCGAGCCTGTACTCGCTGGTCACCCTTCCCCTCGCGTCTCTGATGCTCGGCGAGCACCTCGGCCCGCGCGAATTCCTCGGCATGGCGATCGCCCTCGCCGCCGTGGTGGCGCTCAGCCTGGAACCCCGCTCCCCCACGGCGCCCGGTCCCGACCCAGCCTCGCCTCGCTGAGCCCGACCCCATTTCCCTTTTTCCAAACCGCATCCCCAGTCTCAACCCATGCACACTCCCAAAACCCGGTCCCTGGTCGAACTCATGAAACTTGGCCCCGTCCTCGGCGACGGCGGTTACCTGATCGAACTCGAACGCCGCGGGTACGTCGACAGCGGCTCCGGACGTGAGAAAGTGGGCACCGGACGCGGCAGCGGCCAGTTCACCCCCGAAGTCGCCCTCGAACATCCCGAGGCCCTGCGGGAACTGCACCGCGAGTTTCTCCTCGCCGGATCGCGCGTGCTCCAGGCTCTGACCTTCTTCGGCACTCGGGAAAAGCTGGGCCGCGCGGGATACGGGGACCAAACCGAAGCCATCAACACCGCGGCGGTGCGAATCGCACGCGACGTCGCCGGCCAGACGGCTCTGGTCGCCGGATCCGTGTCACGCACGCAACTCATCGAACGCGAGGGCCCTGTCGCCCTCCCCAAGGCCAAGGACCATCTCGCGGAACAAATCCGGTTCCTCAAGCAGGCGGGCGTCGACTTCCTCATCCTGGAAACATTCTTCCACCTCTCCGAGATGCGCGTTGCCCTCGAATGCGCCGCCGCCGCCGGACTCCCCGCCGTGGCCACGCTCAGCTTCCGTCCGCTGATCACCCAATGCTCCGACGGCCACGATCCTGCGGAGTGCGCGCGGGTGCTCACCGACCTCGGCGCGGTGGCGGTGGGCGCCAACTGCGAACAGGAGCCGTCGCGCATGATGCCCCTGCTGCGCGCCATGCGCGCGGCCACGAACCTCCCCCTCGCCGCCCAACCCGCGGCCTTCCGCACCACCGACGCCTGCCACTGTTTCACGCGCCAACCGGCGTTTCCCGATGACCTCGAAACCATCCAGGTCTCCCGCCGCGAGTTCGAGGCATTCGGAAAACAGACCCGCGCCGAAGGAATCGGCTACGTCGGCGGCTGCTGTGGCTGCACCCCGGCCTACATCCGCGCCCTCGCCCGCGGACTCGACGCCACCTGAACCCCACCAAGGCCATGCACCTCCGCATTCACGAATCCCCGGAAGCCGCCAGCCAGGCGGCGGCCACCCAGTTGACCACCTGGCTCACCCACCCCCAGACGAAACAGGTGATGGTCGCCGGGGGCAACACGCCCCTCGACCTCTATGCCCGCGTCGCCGCCGCGCACCTCGCGCTTCGTCATCTCCACATCTTCATGCTGGACGAATACGTGGGCGTCCCGCCGGAACACCCTCGCAATTGTGCCAACCTCCTCTACCACTCCGTGGTCGAGGCTTGGCGAATCCCGTCCTCCCACTACCACCGCATCCGCCCTGAACCCGAAGCCGCCCTGCCCTCGGCACTCGAGCACCAGCGCAAAATTGAAGCGGGCGGCGGCCTCGATGTCCTGATCCTTGGCCTCGGCCAAAACGGGCATCTGGGATTCAACGAACCCGGCAGCCGCGCTGATTCCACTGCCCGGCTCGTGCCCTTGGAACACGTCTCCATCGAAGCCAATCGCCGTTGGTTCGAAGGCCAGTACGCCCCCGATGCCGGGATCACCGTCGGTCTCAAAACCCTGCTCGCCGCACGCCATATCCTCGTGCTCGCCTTCGGACCCCACAAAGCCCGCGCCGTGGCGGCCATGGTCGAACAAGCCCCCTCCGACGCCTGCCCCGCATCCTTTCTCCAACGCCACCCCGACGCCTGGATCCACCTCGACGGCGCCGCCGCGGAGGGCCTCACCCGGGTCTCCACGAAATGAGCGAAGGCCGGCTCCATCATCCCCTGGATCGTCCCGACCCCACGGCACCCGTCTCGATCCTGGGAGTGGACGTGGGAGGCACCAAAGTCTCCGCGGCCCGCGTCTCCTTCCCGGAAGGCGTCATCCACGGGCGAAGACGCTGGCCCACCTTCGCCCATCGCGGCGGGGAAGCCGTCCTGACCGACGTCGCGAAAGCCCTCGAAGGTCTCGCCGCCGAAGCGCGCGCCGAGGGAGCCGTCATCCGTGGCCTCGGCATCGGAATCTGCGAACTGGTGGGTCCCACCGGCCACGTGCTGAGCGGGCATACCGTCGATTGGCGCGGCCTGGCGATCGCCGAACGCCTCCACGGTCTGGCTCCGGTGACGCTCGAGGCAGATGTCCGTGCCGCCGCCGTCGCTGAATCCCTCTTCGGCGCCGGTCGCGGCCTCCGCCAATTCGTCTACCTCACCGTGGGCACCGGCATCAGCTCCTGCCTGGTCCTCGACGGTCGCCCCTACCTCGGCGCGCGCGGTGCCACCGGCACCATCGCCAGCAGCCCGTTTCTCTGGCGCTGCGAAACCTGCCGCCGTCTCGACACCCGCTCCCTCGAGGAACTCGCGTCCGGTCCCGGCATCCTCACGCGCTACCGCGCGCGCCATCCCCAGTCCGCACATCGCGCCGAGGACGTTCTCGCCGCTGCCGCACGCGGTGAAGCCGAGGCCGTCGAAGTGGTCGAATCTGCAGGCGCCGCGTTGGGGATCGCCGGCGCCTGGCTGATCAACACGCTCGACCCCGAAGCCCTCGTGGTCGGGGGCGGCCTCGGACTCGCCGGCGGACTCTACTGGGATGCCTTCGTCCATTCGGCCCGCCGCCACATTTGGTCCGAAATCCAGGCGGAGATCCCGATCCTTCCTGGGGGTTGCGACCTCGATTCCGGGGTCCTCGGCGCCGCCGCTATCGCCTGGCAACGCCTGAGCCACTGATCCACCGCCGGGACCCAGGAATAGTGCAAAGGGACATGATCGCCGTTCTCCCCGCCCCGGGCAGCGGCTCCCGCACTTCCTTCCCCCTCACTCCAGAGGGTGCTTTCGCTCCTCGAGCGGGAACGACAGCGTGCGACCGGTCAACGCCGATCCGTACACGCCCATCGCCATCTCCACCGCCCAGGCGGCGTTGCGCGCACTGCATTCCGGCTCGCGCCCCTCACGAATCGCCGCCAGCCAATCCGTGACGGGCGCGTCATTGTGCGTCGCCTGATCCCGCGACGCGTCGCTGGCCAGGGTTTCCCAACTGTCGGTGCGCCCCGACGTTTTCCATGTCCCCGCCTCCCGCACCAACGCCGTGGGATTGAGATCGCACATCAGTCGCGCCACCGCCCGCGTGCCGTGGATCTCCAAGCCCCAGTGCCCGGTCGATTCCCGGAGCTTTGCGTCACTGGTGAACGTGCCATGGACGCCGCCCGGGAATCCGAAGGACGCGAACACCTGATCCCCTGCCACCCAGCCCACGTCGTCCTTCACGCGCCGGCGATCCCCCACCACCACCGCGCGCCCACCCAACAGGACCCGCCCGCTCACCCAAATCGGATCGCCTACCCACAATCGGCACAGGTCAAAGAGGTGCGTCCCCAGCACCATCATGTCCTCCCCCCCGGCCCGGCTGTCCTGCTTTCCAAAGGCGCGAATCTCGCGCACCTCGCCCAGCCTCCCGCCCTGCACCGCCTCCCGCAACCGGACCACCGCCGGAGCCATCCGCATGGTGTGCGCCACCGCCAGCTTCAACCCCAGCCGTACGGCCAGCGCCAACATCGCATCCGATTCCGCCGCCGAACGCGCGAGCGGTTTCTCCAGGTAGACGTGCGCCCCCGCCTTCAAACAGGCCTCCACAATGTCGCGATGCTGGTCGGCATGCCGCATCGCCACACTCACCAACTTCGGACGTTCCCGAGCCAATAACTCACGATAATCCGCATACGCCCGCAACGCGCCCGTGCGCGCCCGTGCGCGTTCGCGACCGGCGTCGTCGGGATCCGCCACCGCCACCAGCACGATCCCCTCCCTTCCCGCGAAAATGCCGTCCAGGCCGTGACCAAAGTCGCCGCGGCCGGTGTGCCCAATCACCGCCGCGGGGATCGCCTCCGCGGCCGCCCCGAGAGGAGGCATGCCGAGCATCGGAACCGCGGCCGTCGAGAGTAGAAACGCGCGACGAGAAAGGGGCATGCCACGCATTCCGACACCCCCGCCCCGGGCGGTCAAGTGAGGTACTTCTGGATGATCTGCATCGGCAGCGATTGCAGATCGAGGAAGGTCAGGAAATCGATGGTCTTGAACTCGCGGTCGATGGCCGGCGGACCGCAGATCCGCGCGCCGATCGAGAGATAAGCCCCCAGCAATTTCGGCACGCGCGGCGGCGGATCGGTTTCGCGATCCATCGGGCAGGCATAGGCCGGCTGAGGCCGAGTCTGCCACGCGGGTTCGGTCAGGTGCTTCTGGCGGAATAGGGCGTACATCGCGGCGCCATCCCCCGGCTCCTGCGACGTCAGCGAACTGCACCCGACGAGGTACCGCGCGCCGTGAGCGCGGGAGTAGGCGGCGATGCCTTTCCACAGCAGGCTCAGCACCGAGAGGTTGCGATGCTGCGCATGCACGCACGCGCGTCCCAACTCCACGATCTCGCGGCGCGCTCCGTTGAAGGGGGCGAAGTCGAACTCCTGTTCGCTGTAGTATCCCAGCTTGGCCGCGGCCGTGGTCCCGGTCTGCAGCCGATAGGTGCCCACCACCAATCCGGCCCCGTCCTCCACCAGCAAATGATCGCACACCTCGTCGAACGGGTCCGAGTCCAGCCCGGTCGCGTACGAGGCACTCAGACCTTCGTGCATCTCCAGGTTGAACACCTCGAACCGGAGTCGCTGCGCCTTGCGGATATCCTCGGCGCCCGCGGCATGGCGCAGCACATAGCTGCCACGCCCGCGCGCCAGAATGCGGTCGCCCACGGTCGGGGAATCGGAGTCGAGACTGGGATTCATGCAGACGGGAGAGCCGCCACAGCGTGCCCTGCTACCCCCCCGGATTCGGTGCGCCTGTCTAACCCGGCTGCCACTGAACACAAGCCCCAAAAAAAAGGCCGGATTCAGACGTCCATGCCGCGCGACAGGCCAACCTCCATGCCGCCGGGTGGGGCGCCCCCGCGTCCTCACCCTTTGGCCTCACGACGAAACCCTGGTCCCCACCAGCCTCTGTCCGACGCTTCCCCGGGCCCGAACGCCCCCCCACCCCGGGGTCCCATCGCCTGCCGGACCCAGCGGTCCGTCCCGGCATCCCCGTCCGTCGCCGGTACCCACGCCCTCCGTCGCTCCATTTTTTGCTCCATCCAATCCCCGGCCGTCTGCTATCCAGACCGCCCCGTGTCGAACAATCCGCTCGCCGAAATCCGCCAGACCCGCGTCGACAAGGCCGCTGCGCTGCGCGCCAAGGGCCTGAATCCGTACCCCTCGACCAGCGGCCGAACGCACTACGCCGCCAGTGTGCTCTCCCAGTTCGAGGCGCTCGACGGGCAGACGGTCACCGTGGCCGGCCGCCTCATGTCCATGCGCGACCAGGGCGCGCTCGCCTTCGCCCATGTCCAGGATCAAACCGGACGCCTCCAGTTCTTCCTGCGCAAGAACGTGATGCACGCCACCGATGCCGGGCTGGGGGTGGTGGGTTTCGCGGATCTCAACCTGGCCGATCTGGGCGACATCGTCGAAGGCACGGGCAAGGTGATGAAGACCCAACGCGGGGAGGTCAGCATCCTGGTCGAACGCTTCCGCATTCTCACCAAGGCCATTCGCCCGCTCCCCGACCAGTGGTCAGGCCTCAAGGACCGCGAGCAGGTGCTGCGCAAGCGGTACCTCGACACCACCCTCGAACCCACCAGCCGCGATCGCTTCGCCCTCATCGCGCGCATGATCGCCGGCATCCGCGAGTTTCTGAATGGCCGCGGCTTCCTCGAGTTCCAAACGCCGGTCATCCAGCCGCAATACGGCGGCGGCACCGCCAAGCCCTTCAAGACCCACGTCAACGCCCTGGGCGTCGACATGTATCTCGCCATCTCGCACGAACTCTATCTCAAGCGCCTCATCGCCGCGGGATACGACAAGGTCTACACCATCGGCCGCTACTTCCGGAACGAAGGCATCGACCGCTCCCATCACCCGGAGTTCTCCATGGTCGAGACCATGACCGCCTACGAGAACTACGAGTACAACATGCGACTGGTGGAGGACATGTTCCGCCACCTGGCCGTCTCCGTCTTCGGCCGCACGGTCTTCAAAGTGCGCGGGCATGACATCGACTTCGCCCCTCCCTGGCGCCGCGTGCGCATGGCCGACGCCGTGCGCGAACAGTGCGGCGTCGATTTCCCCGCCCTCGCCTCGGTCGAGGAGGCCGATGAACACCTGCGCCGCCTCGGCATCGACGATCCTCAGCCCACCCTCGGCGAAGCCCTGGTCCGTGCCTTCGAGGTCCTCGTCGAACCCACCCTCATCCAGCCCACCCTGGTCTACGGACATCCGGTCGAGATCTCCCCACTCGCCAAACCCCTCGCGGACGACCCCCGCTTCGTCGAGCGTTTCGAGATCTTCATCGGCGCCATGGAGTGCGGCGACAACTGGAGCGAGCAGAATGACCCGGTCCAACTCCTCCAGCGCTGGCGCTCCTCCTATTGCGAAGCCGAACGCGACGAGGGGAAATTCCACACGCTCGACTTCGATTTCATCGAATGCCTGGAGTACGGACTCCCCCCCACCACGGGCATCGGACCGGGCATTGAGCGCATGGCCATGATCTTCTCCGAGCAGGAGAACATCGATGACGTGATCTTCTTCCCGCTCCTGCGGCCGGTGATCTCCCCCATCAACGCGCAGCTCTACGGCATCCAACGCGCCACCGATCCCGCGCCCGTCGATTGGCAGGGCGCCGCCACGCTGACGCTCGACGAGTTCAAACGCCTTTGCCGCGACGGCGCACTCGCGCCCGTGGGGACGCTGATCCTCCGCCCGCACGTGCGCATGTGGTCCGCCATCGCCCCCGCCGCCGTCACCCGCTTCACCGCCCACGCGGACCTCGAAGGGTTCCTCGC
>JADLFD010000353.1 GCA_020845805.1 Verrucomicrobiales bacterium
CGCCGCGAACCGCCTTCTCAGATCCGTGGAAATGGTTCCAGCGCAGGGCGGAGCGGCAAAACCTCCCTCAGAATCGGATGCGGAAGGTGGGCGAGTCCTCCGGACGGGCGTTCCGCTTGTCGTAGAGTTGGGTGGTGGACACCGTGCGGTGGCCCAGCCAGTCACGGACCTTGGCGATGTCGGCGCCGTGCTCCAAGGCGTTCGTCGCGGCGGTGGCGCGGAGGCAGTGGGGGCGGATCGTGGCCGGGGGAATCCCTGCGGCGAGGGCGTAGTGCTTGACGATGTTGGCGTACACCGCCGAGCCGGTCAGTGGACGGACGAGGGTTCCGCCCGGGTTTCGGACCGGGCGGAACAATGGACCCTCGGATTCCGCGCGATGCCCGGCACTTTCCAGGTATTCCTCCATCAGCGTCGCGGCGGACGGGTGGACGGGCAGGTAACGAATCCGGGAGCCCTTGCCGTGGATGGCGAGGGTGGGGATACCCCGGCGGAGCTCGTAGTCGCAGACGCGAAGCGAGCACAACTCGGCCCGGCGTAGCGCGTGGTAGAGCAGGACCGCGAGGATCGCCCGGTCCCGGCGACCTTTGAGCGTGGTGCCGGAAGGCGCTTCGAGGAGTCGCTTCGCCTGGGCGTCGGACAAGGCCGGGGTTTTCCCCTCGTTCGCGCCTTCCCCCGGGCGTTTGACGCCATCGACGGGGTTGGCGGCGACGGCGTTGAGGTCGGTGAGGAAGTCGAAGAATTCGGAGAGAGCGGAGAGCTTGCGGCGGACGGAGGCCGGCTTCAGGGCGCGCTGCGTCATCGATCGACGCCAGGCAATCACATGTGCCCGGGACACCGTACGGAAGGCGTCGGAGTCGGGGAGTCCGGCGAAGGCCATGAACTCGGCGAGGTCACTGCGATAGGCGCGCCGGGTGTTGGGGTTCTCGACGTTGGCCAGCCACTCGATGAGAGGCGGAACGTGCCGGAGGCGCTCGAATTCACCGGGCGCGAGGCTCCTCGGCGAACCGGTGGCAGGCAGCCACGAGGTGGAACCGCCATCGTCGGCGACCTCGTTGGTTGGAAGCGAAGGGGGAAACCGAATCCCGCTCACGGCGCCAGCCCCGGACCGCGCGAGCGGCGCTGGCGGTCCCGCAACAGGATCTCGTCGATGACTCTCCCGGCGATGCGGAAATTCGTGGTGGAGACGAGTCGGCTCAGGGCGGGTTCCAGTTCGACGAGGTCCCGCTGTGCGGCCTGTTCAAGGACGCCCACGACACCCAGCGGACGGAGTCCCAACCGGCGAGCTTCCGCCCGACCTCGCTGTTCGTCGATGAGCAGAACGTCGGCACCCAGTTGGACGGCGAGTGCAATGGCGTCGGCCTCGCCCGGGTCGAGGTTTCGGATCCGCTCGCCTAACGGACGAGCATCCACGGTCAGCCACGCTGGGGAACTCCGGATCCACGCACGTACCGAAACCGGGGTGCTCGGGCGGGACAGTTCTTCGGCGACTTGGGACGGAATCACGACCGCCGTGTACAAGCGCGCGAGCAGGTCCTGCTGCTCGATGAGAATCAGATAGTGAAGCGGACTGGCGTCCGCGACGACGAGGGTCACCGCAGGGACTCCAAGGTCGACCGGTCGATGGCGAGATCTTTGAGGTTGTACGGGTGGAGGGCATCCCGTGCGGCAAGGAAGTCCTCGGTCTGCCAGCGGTCGAGGCCAAGCAGTTGTCCGACTTGGTAGCGGCTCAACTTGTCGTGGCGATGGGCGTCGGCGACGAACGCCTCCAGCAACTCGCGAGACAAGCTCTTGCCGGTCGGAACCAGCGCGGCGAGTTCATCGGGAACTTGAATGGTGATCTGCATGGACGCCTCCTCCAACAACTACTCTCAACTCTCGGACGATTCTAGCACAGCCTTCGGCATGATCGCAACTAGTTGCGATAAAATAGGTTATCGCAACTGAACCCGTGCGGCAGGGGATCGTCCGTTGCGTAAGGCGAATGGATCGTGGTAAGATGTTTTCGATATGGGAAGCGGAGTTTCAACGATCACGTCCAAGTGGCAGGTCACCATCCCCGGGGAGATCCGGAAGGCGATGGATGTCCAAGTCGGCGAACGCCTGGCTTGGGAGGTGAAGGATGGCGTGTTGACCGCCCGACGGCTGCCGCGCCTCAGCTCGTTGGCGGGATGCCTCGGGTCGCCGGACGGCGCTCCCGCAGTCAAGGTGGAGGGGAAGTCGGCCTGGGCCGAGGCGTCGGTCTCCCGACATAAACGCATCTCGGGGGCCACCCCATGAGAGAACTGATTCTGGACGCGAACGTCCTGGTGCGATTTCTGGTGCAGGATGTTCCGCAACAAGCGAAGGCGGCGAGGAAGCTGGTGGAGCAGGCCGAGTCGGGTGCGCTGCTTCTGGTCGTCGACCCGATGATCATCGCCGAGACGGTTTATGTGCTGACCTCGTTCTACAAGAAACCGCGGGAGGCCGTGGCGGACGCCCTCATGGCGTTCGTGCAGAGCGATGGGGTTTCCGTCGCCGAGGAATCCCGACTCGTGGATGCGTTGCGTCGATTCCAGCGCTCGTCGGTGGATTTCGCGGATGCCTGGCTGGCGGCCACCGCCGCGGAAACCCACCGCGAGGTTGCATCGTTCGATCGGGATCTGGACCGGTTCGCGGACGTGAAGCGCTTCGAACCGACGGCGTAGACCGGGCTCCTCCGGTCGACCTATTGAGTAACACCCCGAAACCGTGTTATGCGGAGGGTGGGATACCCGTGTGGCAATGGCGCCACACCCCATCCCAGGAAGGAGGAACGCATGAACACGACGCAAACCGCCCACACCCCGGATCCCGGACGCGCCCCACCGGTCCAAGAGATCCGTCTCGGCGCCATCCGCGCCGCGATCTGGAAGAACGAAACCGAGAACGGCATCCGCCACAACGTCACATTCGAACGTATCTACAAGGACGGGGACAACTGGCGGTCGACATCTTCTTTTGGTCGGGATGATCTGCTGCTGCTGGGAAAGGTGGCGGATCAGGCCCACACGTGGATTCACGGCCAGGGCCGAGATTCCGGCGCGATGGCTCAAAGCGGCGCGACACAGGGAGCATCCGATCCGGGAACTTCGTCACCTTCCTCAGCGAACCGACCGCGGCGCCGACCCGACGCGCCGCTGTCCCGTGGCACGTTGCCTTCTGCTCCCGCGGAGGCGCGATGATCCAGGATGCCGGTGCCCGACCACGTCTGGATTCGCTGAAACCCGCCGTCGCCCCCGGACCATCGGGGCACGGGCATTATTCGCCGGGCGATGCCGGCACCCGGCTGTCGTTGAAAGACGCCCAACCGCCCGGCTTCACGCGGCCTCGTCCGTCGGTATCGTTCCCGCTCGGACAGACCGTGATCACACCCAATGCGGCAGCGTCGGTGGAACACGCCGACGTCCTGGCGGCCTTGCGGCGTCATGCCTCGGGCGACTGGGGGGAGCTCGGCGAGGAGGATCGGGCCGCCAACGACCGCGCCCTGGTGGAGGGGACGCGCCTGCTCTCGGCGTTCAGCTCCAGTAGCGGGACCCGGTTCTGGATCATCACCGAAGCGGACCGCTCGGTGACGACGATTCTGTTGCCGGAGGACTATTGACGCATTTCGGACCGGACCCAAAGCCGGGGCAGCGTCACCGGGGTTCACCACGACTGGTGCAACTGGAACTCCTCCAGTTTCCTGAACGCCTGCCCGAGGTCCGCCCCAAGGCCCGCCCGGATCCTGTCGAGTACAAGGTGGTCTCGTTGCGGGAGTGCCCCCTGCCCGAGGCCCTCCAGGAATGCGATTCCCCGCAGAAGGCCGTGGAATACTGGCACCGGCACATCGCGACCTTGCCGAGCTTCAATCCGGAGGTGGAGACCTGTGTCGCGCTGCATTTGAACACCCGCCGCCGGGTTCGTGGTCACCACCTGGTGGCGACGGGGACGTTGGATACCCTGCTCGTCCATAGTCGGGAGGTCTACCGTGCGGCGATCGTGGCCGCCTCCCAGGCGGTCGTTCTGATGCACAACCATCCGAGCGGCGACCCGTCACCCTCGGAGGCCGATATCCGGGTTACCCGGGATCTGATTCGGGCAGGCCAGATCCTGAAAATCGAACTGCTCGACCACGTCATCGTCGGCAGAGCGCGGTATTCGAGCCTGCGCGAATTGGGTTATTTTTACGCCTGAAACGTGCTCGACCCAGGGGGTGAGGGCCCGTCCCCGGGGCGGAGTTCAGGGGGCGTTGGGCTCGGACCGAAGTGCCCGAAGTGCTTCGCGATTCCCCTGCCACTACTCCGCCCCGCTCGGCAAAAGCTCATTAACGGCAAGGCGCTCCCCGCGAGCACGATAGAGGGCATGCCTACTCGCAACGCAGGAGCGAATACGGAGTCCATGGATCTCGGGTTCCCGACGGCCGATTCGAGGCCTGCGCGCGGAATGTCCGTGCATTTCTCCTCCAGAACCGACGAATGGCCGACGCCGCGATGGCTCTTCGACGCACTGCACCGGGAGTTCGGCTTCACCCTCGATCCCTGCTCCACCCACGCCAACGCGAAGTGCCCCAAACACTTCACCCGGGTCGAAGACGGCCTCCGACAATCCTGGGCGGACGAGACGGTCTGGATGAACCCTCCCTACGGTCGCGAGATCGGCGATTGGATGGCGAAGGCCTACCAGGCTGCCCGGGACGAGCAGGCGACGGTGGTCTGCCTCGTGCCCGCTCGCACGGACACCAAGTGGTGGCACGACTATGCCATGAAGCATGAAATCCGGCTGCTCCGCGGACGCCTTCAATTTGGCGACGCCACGGCGTCCGCGCCATTCCCGTCCGCCGTCGTGATCATGCGGCCAAAGACCTCGCGCCTCGGGACCATGCCAGCCCGATGATGCAGGGCAGTACCGCGCGGCCACCGCCTGCCGGGTCTGGAACGTGATGAAACCGTACGTCGAAAGCGTGACGTTGTGAATGCTCCGGGTCGGAACATTGCAGCCTCGGTGAAGGCGCGGCTCTTCAGGTCCGCAGGAAGCGTTTCCACCGCGTGAATTCCTAAGCGCGGAATTCGGTCGAACCGGGACCGAGTCAAGGTGGAGCACAGGCCCGGAGGGCGGCAACGCCGCGGCGCAGCCGCCGAGCAATACCTTGACGCGGGACCGGTCGACCTACACTGGACCGCGCGAATTCACGCAGGTACGCCTGTTCACGGATTCTTACCCGGCGAGTCGTGGCGGATTCATCGGTCCCGGGAACCGCGAGTCTCGGCCTTCCTTGCAGCCTTCGTGGTTGTGGTCTTCTTCGCGTGGACTTCGAACAACCGGGAGATGGGCACGGACAGGGCTTCCGCAAATCGAACGAGCTCGAAATCGGCCAACCACCGAATCTGGCTCTCGATCTTGGCGAGGGTTTCCCGACTGATGTCCCATCCTGCCAGGTTGAGGCGTGCGACCAGCATCGGCTGCGTAAGGCCGGCCTGTTCGCGAAGTTCGCGCACGACGGGACCGACGAGGTTACGGGGGACGCGCATGTTCTGAATTCGGAACTTGACCGTGCGTCACCATCCATATTTCTTGGTTCTGAATTCCGAACGATTTCCGGCTTTCCCCGGTGTCGTTCCACTCTCGAACCCTCACCCCGATCCCCATGTTCACTCGAAGTCTCGTCCGATCCCTCGTCGATGCCACCCGCCCCTGCTCGGGCGGGCACGGTTGCCCGGATGTTCTGGAAATGGAGTCCGGCGACTACGCCGTCATCGGCGCCGACATCACCGCGACCGCCTCGCCCCGATTGCCGGTCGGCAGCGGGTGCGGTCCCGGTGAACGGGTGGTGCAGGTGCCGCGAGCGGTGATGTTGCGGGCCCGGACGGGGTTGGGGACCGGGGAATAACGGGGCATCAGGGGAGCAGTTCGTGGGCGAGAACCGGCCCCGCGGTGCGCGCGACGTCGGTGGCCAACGCCTTGGGGCGCGCCTGGTGCATACGGTTCGCCACAACGCCGAGATCCTCGCCTCCGACGTAGAAGCGGGTGATCCCCCGGGCCCGGGAGGCCTGCACGTAGGTCAATTCGCGGGACTGCATCCGACCGGTGAGCACGTAAGCCTGTTCGGTCGTCATGCCCTGGGCCTTGTGGGTGGTGAGGGCATACCCGAGCTTCAAGTGGGGGTACGCCACAGGATCGATACGGACTTCCCAGCCATTGTCGAAAGCCACCTGAAGGCAGCCCTCCTGCACGGCGATGACCGAGCCGAGGTCACCGTTGAAGACGCCGAGACCGAGATGATTCCGCAGGCACAGAATGCGGTCCCCTGCCCACACCTGATCATCGCCGATGCGACACCCCTCTCCCGTCAGCAATCCGTCGTCCCGACATCGTTCCTGGGCCATGGCATTGAGGCGGTTCACCTCTTCGTGAGTCCCCGCCAAGATGATGCGGCCACGCAATTCGGCGAGACCGTCGCGGGCCCAGTCCGCCAGGAGTCGGGCTTCGGCGGTGTCAGCCTCGGGGGTGACCGACACGAGTCCGCGCGAATCGAAGGCGGCAAGGGCTGCGGCCGTGTTCCCATGGGCGAAGTCCTTGACCGCCTCGCGCGCCCAGGTTTCGCGCTGGCGCACGATTTCCGTCAGATGCACCGCCCCGTGAGCCGCGGCCAACGCCGCGAATCCGCCCCCCGGATCGATGGCCTGCAACTGACCGGCGTCGCCGACCAGTACGAGTTTGGCGTCGGCGGCGAGGCACCGGCGGACGATCTCGAACAAGTGCCGGGTGCCGACCATGGCCGCCTCGTCGACCACCACGACGGTGCAGGCATCGAGGAACCGATGGCCATTGGCCAAC